>JBCDMB010000003.1 GCA_038744685.1 Verrucomicrobiota bacterium | reverse complement strand
TCGACGCATGCACGTCGATAGCGAGCTTGATCACTGAGGGCAGTGCGTTCTTATTGTCTAATGTAGATGATGTGGGTCTTTGCATAGGTTTATCAGTCTAGCGCTCCCACGCTCCTGATAAACCCCCATGTCATCTACCGGCACGGGTTGATGATGATAATTCTCTTTGATGCGATATTCGAACTCTCCCCGATTCACAGAATCGAGGCCACAGTAGCCTCGGTTCTCAGAACCGGGGTTGTCGCCGTCCTAATTCCCCCGCAGCACCTTGAGCGGTGGAGCGGTGCTCACGCCGCGACTGCACAGTAAGCCTGTCGCGGTCGAGAGTAGGACCACCGAAAGGATGGCTCCCGCGACTTGAAGCCAGGGGAGGTTGAAATCGACCTGAAAGACCCAGATGCCGAGAGCGGAGCTCGCAACTAGTGCCAGGGCGACGCCAACGATTCCGGCAACGAGACCTAGTAACGCATACTCGAGTGCAAGAACGGTGCGGATCTGTTTTCCAACCGCACCCAATGTCCGAAGGAGAGCGCTTTCGGCGACGCGCTGGTGGCGGCTCGCGGCGACCGCATTGGCCAGAATGATGATACCGGTAGCCATGGTGAATAACCCCATGAACCGAACGGCAAAGTTGATCCGACCAAGAATAGTCTGTAGGGATTCAATAACAACGTTTAGGTCGACGACCGAAACGTTTGGGTGACCCTTAAAGATTTCGGACTGGAGTGCTGCCGTCGTTTCCAGATCGGGGGAGCGAGTAACGGCGATCCACCATTGGGGAGCGTTCTCCAAAACACCGAGGGGAAAGGTGGCGAAAAAGTTGGGCCACATCTGCGTCCAGTCGACCGTGCGCAGGCTGGAGATCTCCACTTCGATGGGAATCCCCTGAACGTCGAAAGTCAGTCGATCACCGATCTCGACCGAGAGATCCCGGGCCATATCGTCTTCAAGGGAAATCGGGATGGGTTCCGACTTCCCCGTCCAGTCGCTGACATAGTTCCCTTCCGAAACCACTTCTGCTGCCCCTGGTGCGCCGCGATAACTACTGCGCCATTCGCGGTTGAGGATCCAGTCGTCTATGTCGTTGTCCGGATCGTCCTTGATTGCGGTAACGCTGATCCCTTTGACGGAACTCAACCGCATCGTGACGATGGGTGAGGCGGCGGCGAATTCGAGACCGTTTTGCTGGAGGATAGACTCAACCTCTTCGAACTGATCAGGCTGGATATCGAAGAGCAACAGGTTGGGTGAATCGCTCTCTTCCGCGATGTCAGTCTGCTGAAGCAAACCCGTCTGAATGAGTGTGAGGGTGTAGATCAGGAATGTGCCGATACCGAGACTGACCGTGAGATAAACGGTTCGGTTCTGCGGGCGGTGTAAGTTTGCGGCCGCCTGACGAAGGATAAAGGACCTCGGTTTGACCACCTTTTTCAAAACCCACTTGAGTAATGCGGCCACTAGCCAGAAAATCAGCAGGGCAACGGCGAGCCCGACGACGAAGATGAGACCGTGCCACCAGATCGCGGTTCGTGTGCTCGCCAAGACGCAAATGAGGAAAAGGGCGACGATCCCGAGGAGTCGGGTGAGGCCGTCTTTTTGTTTCTTATTCGCCGTGAAGTCGGCTCGGATGGCGCGCAAAGGACTCACTTTGCGAAGCGGCAGCAACGGAAAAAGGCCTGCAACAAATGCGGTCGCGGCTCCGTAAAGGACTCCTTGGAAAATGCTGGTCCAACTGACAAAGAACTCCAGCTGAAAGGGGAGCAGCGGTGCCAAGAGTCGGGGAAGTGCTGCTTGGCATAAAACGCCGGCACCTGCCCCGACAACGGCACCCACCAAAGCGATCGCAGCGATTTGAAACCAGAAAACGCCGGCCGCCTGACGGGACGAGCTTCCGAGACAGCGTAGGATCGCGACGGTATCCCTTTTCTGAATGAGGTAGGCCTGCACCGCCCCGGCGATGCCAACCCCGCCGAGAAGCAGGGCCACGAAGCCGACTAGGCCAAGGAAACTATTCAGGTTCTCCAAGGCGCTACCGATGTCCTCCTTACGGTCTTCGATGGTTTCGACTCGTAGGTAGGATGCATCGATGGCTGTCTGGTTTTCTTCAACAATCCGGACAGGGTCCTCGTCGAAGCCCGCAGCGTAGACGCGATAGAACGCAAGACTGCCGACTTGGATCAGTCCGGTGGATTCCAGCTGTGAGAGTGGAATGTAAGCCCGTGGTGCGAAGATCCCGGCAAAAGCCGCTTCTCCGGGGACGCCTACAAGCTCCGCGGAGATGGTAAACTCGGTTTCCCCCAGGCGAACGGTATCACCGACCTCGAGACCTTGCTGGGCCATGATCAGGGGGTCGAGAACGACGATCGGTTCTTCGCTTTGGGCTACTGTCACTCCAGCCGGGGTTGTCTCGAACTCGCCGTAGTAGGGAAATCCTCCCCCTAGAGCGCGGACCTGAATCAAGCGACTTCGTTCCGTTTTTGGAAAAAAGGCCATTGAAGCAAAACGGATTTCGCGGGACTGATCCCCACCGATCGCTGCGAGGATTTTTTCAGTCTCCTCGGTAAAAGCCGTTCGCGAAGTGATCTGAAGGTCAGCCCCGAGGAGTGTTTTGGCCTCCTGATCGAGTTCGGCTTCGATGTTCTCGGAAAACGAATCCACGGCCACAAGTGCGGCGACTCCGAAGACAATGGAAAGGGCGCAGAGAAGCAGGCGCGACCGTTGACGCCGCGACTCCCGCCAAGCGGTGCGGGCGGCAAATTTCCATTCGCCACCCATCATCAGTTGTTGGTGTCGCTTTGGATGCGACCGTCCTGGATGCGGACCGTTCGATCACAATGAGACGCCAGATCAGGATCGTGGGTGACGAGAACGAGGGTGGTTCCGCGGTCGCGGTTCATACCAAAAAGGAGATCGACAATGTGCTCGCCATTCTTGCCGTCGAGGTTGCCCGTCGGCTCGTCGGCGAAGAGAATTTTTGGCTCGTTGATGAAGGCGCGGGCCAGCGCGACGCGCTGTTGTTCTCCACCGGAAAGCTGGATCGGATAGTGGTCCAGTCGCTCATTGAGGCCAACCTGCTCCAAGAGCTCTCGAGCTTTGGAATCGGCGTCTTTGAGGCCGCGCAGTTCGAGCGGCGCCATGACGTTCTCGAGAGCGGTGAGGCTGGGAATGAGTTGGAAGTTTTGAAAAACGAACCCGATATTTTCCCCGCGAAACGTGGCCCGCTCGTCCTCGTTGAGTCCGGTAATGTCGGTTCCCAGCAAACGGGTCGTTCCAGTCGTGGGCAGGTCCAGTCCGGCACAGAGGCCGAGCAGGGTCGTCTTCCCGCTTCCGGATGGGCCAACGATGGCAAGACGTTCGCCTTGAGGAACATTGAGCTGAACATCGGAGAGAACGGTGAGGTCGACCTGCCCGGATTGGTAGGTGCGGGAGATGGCCTCAAGTTGTAGGGCGGGTGGTTTTTCGGTAGTGGGTTGCATCAAGAGTGGATTTGGTTGGATATTATAATAGCATGGATCACACCGGACGTCTGAAGGGTTTAGGATTCTCTTGGAAGAGGGTGGCCCTCGTGTTCGCCTGCCTCTCTCTGCTCTTGGACAGTGCCATTGCAAACGAATCCCGCCGCATTCTGTTCTTTGGCGATAGTCTGACTGCAGGCTATGGTCTTGATCCCTCCCAAGCTTATCCGGCTCTCATTCAGGAAAAGATGGATGCTGCGAGTTTGAATGGGACAGTGGTTGTTGGCGCGGTGAGCGGTGACACCTCGGCAGGTGGATTGCGCCGGATTGATTGGATGCTTCGACAGCCCGTGGATATCTTTGTTCTCGCCCTTGGAGGAAATGACGGGCTGCGGGGTTTTGATGTAGAGGCAACAGAGGAAAATCTTCAGGGGATTGTCGATCGGGTCGTCGAGAAGTATCCCGATGCAAAAATTGTGATCGCAGGCATGCGAATGCCGCCGAGTTTCGGACGGGATTATACCGAACGGTTTGCTGCCGTTTATCCAAAGCTCGCTGAGGCAAATGACGCCACGCTGATTCCGTTCCTACTCGAAGGAGTAGGCGGGGTGGTAGAGCTCAACCTCCCTGATCGTATTCATCCGAATGCAAAAGGGCAGGCGATTCTCGCGGATAATGTATGGGAAGTGCTGGAGCCGTTGGTCAAATAATAGAACCTGAATGAAGATGCAGAGTGAGATCGTTCGATCCGCCGGTAGGAAAGAGAGCGATCATTCGTTTCGGGATGGAATCTTCTGGATTCTACTCGGGAAGCGGTTTTGGGAGTGACGAGGGAATCGACTGTCGCCTATCTTTTCTGACTGAAGAAGACGGCGCTCAAGTTATCCAAGCAGTAATGAAACTAAACAATATCCTCTATTTCACCTCTACAGGAATACTAACCTTCTTTCTGGTGTCTGGTGGGCTGGTCTACCTTTCCGGCTCTGAGCGGATACTGGTCGCATTCAGTAACGAAATGACAAACGAGCACAATGCGATTGGTTTCCCGGCTTGGCTGATTACTCCGATGGCGATCCTAAAGCTTTCAGGAGCAGTTGCGCTTTGGCTTCCCATCGTGCCGAAGTGGCTGCGAGAGTGGGCTTACGCTGGCATCTTCTTCAATCTGCTGTTTGCTATTGGCGCCCATGTTTTCAACCCGATTAATCCGAATGATACAGATCTGATTGCTATCCTTCCCTTTGCGATGGTGATCGTTTCGCGTATTACACTTTTCCGGAGAGAAGCTGATAGTTGAGGTTTGATTCAATCCGGATCCCGTCGCGAGCCCGCGGGTTTCGCTTCATAGAAACGCGGCCATGATCGATGTGGCCTCAGTTCTGACGTGAGCTAGTCGAACGTGAACTCGGGAGGGAGTCCCAGATCGCTGTAATCTCTAAGAAACTGGAGGGCCCACGTCTCGTGGGCCGCGTCGTTGAATAGGGAAGCACCCTGTATCACGGACCCAGTGGACACCGAGACGGCGTCCCTCCAGGAGGGCAATCCGCCCGTTGCCTCATAAATAAATGACACCGAAGGGAGGGGTGTCTATTGAGTTCGTTGCCTCAGAATTGATGACCCTTTGGTTGTTGTTTATTTTTTGATTTCCAATGGCCGGTGGAGGGAGGCCGTAGGCTGACCGGAACCGGCCATTGGAGAGAGGATTGGATTGAGGGCGTTTTCAAGTTTCTCGGCAAGCTTGAAGGGATTGAGCTGTTTTCGAGTTTTACGGAGTTTGGTCTTTGTGCGGGCGTCGATGTGTTCGGAGAGTAAGAGTCTATCGCAGGGCGTCATAGGTTTATCGTGGCGTTTCTTTATTTTGGAACCCTGGCGGATCTTCTCGACGAGTTTGAAACTGGGCATGAAAAAGTTGTTCAGAGGTTCCCAATAATCCCGGTAGAGAGAGTTGATCAGTGGGCACAACTGCGGATTGTCCAGCCGATCATATCCCAGGAGTTGGCGCACGTGGCTCCAGTTCTTTTGCTCCACATGAGCGTTGTCATTCTTCTTGTACGGTCGACTCCGCGTGAAAGAGACGGGCTGGTCCCTTTCCTGAAGATAATGAACCAGGTGCCAGTTCAGGAACTCCCCGCCATTATCACTGTCGAACCCCAGCAAAGGAAACGGTAGTTTCTCTTCGACCCCTTTGGTAGCCTCCATCACTCCAGTGTATCCCTTGTTCCAGACGGCCCGGTTGCAGGTCCAGCCCGAGTGGATGTCGGTGTAGGTTACGCTCCAGATAAAGTCTCCGGACAAGGAACCCCCACAATGGGCGACCGTGTCGGCTTCCAGATAACCGGGCCGGTCTATATCGAAGTTATCCGTGCGCACAGCGATATTGGAGCGCAGTATACTCCCGGGTTTGGTCCCGCAAAGACCGTGCGGGCCTGCCTTCTTCGGTGAGAGAACCCGGTCGATCCGGGCAGCGCTGATTCGAAGAACCTTTCTCCGCAGGGCTTTCGGAAGTTTGCCGCGGCCTTCCTCGTAGTGGGGTAGCCAAAGTGGCAAAAGCTCCTTGAGCCTCTTACCACAGGGCTGCTCGGCCACCCTCCAGATCGATTCGAGAACCTCAACGACCTCGGGACCGTAAATCGGTGGCGACCCTCGCTTCACTCCCAATTGACCACCCCAGCCAACAGTTCCGTTTAGTAGTTTTATCGCGTGTTTGCGGTCACACTGCCATTGTTCGCAGAACTCGTCCAGCATCAGAGTTTTGCCCTCGCGACCCCGACCAACATAGCGTTGCCGCAGCCGCGGAAGTAGCTCTTTTCTCGTTTTGTCGCTCATAATCATGCACTCCTGTTCTCGGTGTCACGACTTATGAGGCAACGACTTCTTCTTCGGAACACACTTCCCAGCCCCTCGGTGTCAAAACTTATGAGTCAATTCGTCCGGAGATTTACTGCCGAATCACCTTCGACAAAACTCAGGTGAGTTTGGAGACAAAAGGATTCCTTTTCGTTCGACGGTTCTCCAGTCTCGATCTTGTGAAAACTGCGAAACTCATTGCCTCTATCCTTCTTGGATTGGCGTTCGTTACATTCGGGCTGAATTTCTTTATCGGATTTATGGATACGGGCGGTCCTCCTCCGCCCGATAGTCTGGGGGCGCAGTTCGGAGGTGCTTTATTTGCGTCGGGTGTTTTGGCGGTTGTGAAGTCATGTCAGATTGCGGGTGGAGTTCTGGTGGCGATTCCCAAGACCCGGAATTTTGGCCTTTTGATTCTTGGACCGATCGTCATCGTGATCCTGCTGTATAACACAATGATCGAGCCGGGCGGATGGATGAAGCCGCCTGTTCTCTTGATAACCGTGCTTTCCTTGTTTCTCCTCATCGCCGAATGGCGCAAGTTTAAGCTCCTGCTGAATTAAGAGGAAAGCGAGCTGACCAATTGTCCGAATCAGCACTTTCGCCTCGCGGATTTAAAGACTCCAGGCAGTGATTGATGACCTTGAAAAGGTCGAAGTAAAATCCACTTCCGAACTCTGGGATTGGTTTTCTGAGAACTATGGTCGAAACGAGAGTATTTGGTTAGTCACCTTTAAGAAGATTGTTCCGGAAAAATACGTGGCCAATGGAGAGGTAGTGGATGCCTGTGTAGCCCACGGTTGGATCGATGGTCGGCGCAAGAAGCTCGACGATTTTAGGACCATGCAGCTTCTCGCACCGCGTCGGGCTCCCCATTGGGCTCAATCCTACAAAGTGCGCGCAGCCCGCTCGATCGCTTTCGGAAGGATGCACGCGGCAGGTCTTGCCAAAATCGAAGAGGCGATTCAGGGAGGGCACTGGCATACGATGGACGCGGTTGACGCTCTTGAAGTGCCGCCTGATCTTCAGCTTGCTCTTGAGGCGAATCCGGTCGCGCAAACAAATTACGTGGCGTTTCCGCCTTCTGCCCGACGGGATATACTTCGTTGGATACACTTGGCGAGGACCAGTGAAACCCGCACCAAACGGATCCGAGAAACCGTTTCATTGGCTGCGAAAGGCAAGCGGGCCAGCGGAACCGGGGTGAAGTGAGAGAAATAAGATAGAGAAGGTGTTGGGTTAGATCTTTGGAACACTCTTGTTCCCCGGTTCACGTTCGGCTAGCTCACGTCAGGACAGAGCCGAGGCCAAACGGATTCAGTGTTTTTGGCACTCCAGTCCAATGAATTTTGGGACTCCAGTCCAATGACAAGCCCGTCGAAATATCTTACTATCTTCGGTCATAAGTCCGCCGTTTGCAGTTTTAAATTAGGGAGAATCAGTCATGAAACGTTTTTTCCATATAGTGTTCATTGCCGTGATCTGGGGCGGGATATCCAACCCTGGGGCTCTGGCGCTAGACTATGACGAAGCTGTCAGCGGTGACCTAGGGGGCGAAAATTTGGGCGACCTCGGGCCGGGACGCAACACCGTCCGCGGTAGCACTGATAACACGTCAACGGGATCTGATAACTTCAGGTTCAACGTCCTGACCGATCGACAGTTACTTGGCGCTGTTCTCGAAGTCAGTAATTTCACTTCACCTTCCGGTCTTACCGATGTGATTGGGTTACTTGGGGCGACGGATAATGATACCGTCCTCGCGAGTGGGAGAATTGGTACGAACGGTAAATTCGTGTTGTCCATCGAAGACCCGCAAACGCCCTTCCCACAACCTGCCGATAATGGGTATGGCGGGGCCGTGCGATTAGTGGGTGTAACGGGCAGCGGTACCTCTGCGGATTGGGAAATGGGCATCATCACCGCCGGCCCGACGCGGCAGGCCAGCATCGACCCCGGACCCCTCGGCTCGACTTTCGAGGTCTTCACGGGAAGCACCGATGTTTTTAACAGTGGCGGCTTCGACGGCGACGGTTTCGTCCTCAACGCCAACTTCGACGGCAAAGCCCTCCGCTTCAGCAACGATGGGTTCCTTGTCGCCGGGCTCCGTCTGACCTATGGGGGCGACCCCTTTTACGAAGCTACCGTGGATGCCGAGGCCTTGAGCCTTCGACTCATTGGCACCGACGGCTTTGACGATGTCTTTCTGTCCAACAGCAGTGTAAATTCTTTCAACGACGACTCCACGCCAAACATGTCATTGCTGAGCTTTCAGTTTTCTGGCGACTCGCTCGTCGTACCCGACGATTTCAGTTTTGCCGGTGCTGAGATCCTCGGCTTGTTGCCAACCGATTCGAGCGTAATTACCGATGCCGTGCTGAACATCGGGGCGGAGTTCGGCAGCTCCACCAGCTTCACCGTTATCCCCGAGCCCTCCAGTCTTGCTCTCCTCACCTTTGTCTTCGCTGCGGTCGCGCTTTGCCGGAGGAGGTGAAGTTTTTTTCAAAGGAATCGTAAATCAGAAATGAATCCTTCGCCATTCCCCCTTTGGCAGGACCTCCGGCCGTCATGATGACGAAACCCAACACCTCGACAAACCGCTGCTCACTTCGCTTTGTCTGACTTGAGATCTTGCTACGATCAGAATTTCCCTTGACCTAACGCGTGTAGGGTTTTTGGTGGAGGGATGCTCCGAGTGCTTCTCACCACCACTTCATTTCAGGACACGCCGGGCGGTCACCGGGAAATTTTGGAGGCTGCTGGATTCGAGGTTCATCGGGAGAGAGGGCCTTTGAGTGAGGAGCAGATGTTGGCGCTGGCTGGCGGTTTTGATGCCTTCCTATGCGGCGATGATGCAATCACCACTGCGGTGATCGAGAAGTCGCTTCCCCGACTTCAGGTCATTGCGAAGTACGGGATTGGCGTGGACAAAATCGACGTTGATTTTGCTTCGGAGAAACAGATCCCGGTTCTCTTCACGCCGGGCGTGAACCATACTACGGTTGCCGAACACGCTTTCGGGTTGATGCTCTGTCTAGCGAAAGATCTTCCTACCGCCTGCACGGCAGTTCGTAACGGGGAATGGAAGAGAAAGACTGGCCATGAGCTGATGGGGAAGGTCATGGGAATTTTGGGTCTTGGCAGGATTGGCAAGGAGGTGACGATTCGGGCCCGGGCTTTCGGGATGCCCGTGATTGCCTTTGATCCTTATTGGGATGAGGACTTTGCCAAGGAGCACGGGGTGACCCGTATGAATTCCGCAGAGGAAGTTTTGGAAGCGGCAGATGTGGTCTCTCTCCATCTTTTTCTCACTGACGACACGCGTGATCTCATCAATGCGGAGCGTCTCCAGCGGATGCGGAAGAACGCGATCCTGATCAATTGTGCGCGGGGAGAGTTGGTGGATACTGCAGCCGTTGCCGAAGCCTTGGCGAATGGGTCGCTCGGAGGTTATGGCACGGATGTGATGGATGAAGAACCTCCCTCACCGGACCATATCCTATTGAAAGCTCCTCGTTGCGTGATCACTCCTCACACGGGCTCACGAACTTATGAGTCGGTCGTTCGGCAGGGAACCAAAGCGGTGGAAAATTTAATTTTGGCATTGGCGGGGCGTCGACCACGGGCGCAGGTCAACAAGGCTCCAATTCAGGCCTCAGCCGAGGCAGAGCGTTTGGCAGAAGCGTTTGATTGGGTGGCTGAGGCTGAGATTGTTGGAAAGAGCTAGAATCATGTCGCTCAGAGGCTCTTTCCCATCCCGCGTTCGCGGGATCCCCCTACTCGCGGACGAAGAGAGAAGTTTTTTGGCTATTGATCGGCGGAGCTGCCGGAAACTTCCTAATCGTAATCCTAATCTTAATCGTAATCTGATTTTAGATACATCGAGAGCGATTAGGATTACGAGTATGATTACGATTACGATATAGATTTCATGAGTGAGGAAGAGGTGTTTTTTGTTGTCCCGGAGGCGGTCCACAATGCGTTGGTTTCCGCCGCCTATGTGCACCGTGGGTTCAGTGCGGAAGAGGCGGAAGCGGGAGCGCGCTTCGCTGCGTTGGCTTCGAAGCATGGTATCCGGACGCACAACGCAATCAAGGCCCTTCACCTCGACCATCTTTTCGGTAGTGGGGCCGGTGGCTGCAAACCGAATGCTACGGTGGAAAAGATTCCCTCGAAGTTTGAGGCCTGTGAGGTGTGGAATGCGAATTTCAAGCTCGGTCAGTCAGTGGCGTTTGATGCGATGGATCGGGCTATTGAATTGGCCGACCGGTTTGGAGTGGGAGTGATCTCGGTAGACCAGGCATTCCACTACCTTTGGGGTGGAGGATACATGATCGATGCCGCGCAGCGGGGCTACATCGCTTACACGAATTGCACGGCTGCGTTGGCCGAGGTCGTTCCCTTCATGGGGAAGACTCCGACTCTCGGAACCAATCCACACAGCTGGGGCTTTCCAACGACCAAAGCCATCGGTTTTCCTTTGGTCGTTGATTGGGCGACCAGCGTAGTTGCGATGGGGCGTGTTCAGCAGTTTGCGAGAGAAGGAATGGCGCTTCCGCCGAACGCCGCTGTAGACGAGAACGGCAACCCGACCACTGATCCGAAAAAAGCAAAGGCTCTTTTGCCCTTTGGTGCCCACAAGGGATACGGTCTTTCATTGATCAATGAGATTGTTGGCGCGTTTATCGGTGGTTCCTTACCAACGATTCGGTCCCGTTGGTCGGAGCCGGGTGAGAAGCATAGCCCGAACTTTTTCTTTCAGGTGATCCATCCCGAAGCGATATCGTCGGGTTTGTTTGCGGGCGGCGTGTCGCAATCGGACAACGTCAGGGAGGTGATCGGCGACATCCTTGGGCACGGCAACGAAAAGTGCCTGCTACCCGGTCAAATCGAAGCGCAGGCCGCACAGCGATCGGAGAAAGAAGGGGGTCTTCTCTTCTCAGAGGCGGAATTGAATGCTTTTGGCGAAATCGCTGCCGAGTGTGGCGTGAAACCTTGGAGTCCGTCAGATTTCCGACAGGCTGCCTCGTGACGGACCAGTCAAAACCGAATAACCTTTGCTGCGTGACTCAATGAATAGAGTTTACTCTCCAAATCGAAATCGAAGTCGAAATCCCAATCGAGAGTTCCCGAGACCCGATTTCGATTGCGGTACCGATTTCGATTTGGAATCGAATTGGCGAAGTAATCTTTAGACCAGAACCACCTTTGACTTTATGAGTACAATCGAACTCCGACCTGAATCTGAATGTAAATATGACTGCGTGTCTCTCGGGGAGATCATGCTACGCCTCGACCCGGGAGAAGGGCGTGTCCGCACAGCCCGTCGGTTCCAGGCCTGGGAAGGGGGCGGTGAGTACAACGTAGCGCGTGGGCTGCGCCGTTGTTTTGGTTTGAAGACCGTTGTGGTGACTGCCTTTGCTGACAACGAAGTGGGACGGCTCATCGAGGATTTTGTTTTTCAGGGAGGCGTCGATACCGAGTGGATTCAGTGGAAGGACTACGATGGGATTGGAAGGACAGTTCGGAACGGATTGAACTTCACAGAGCGTGGATTTGGAATTCGCGGTGCGGTTGGCGTGCCAGATCGGGGGAACACTGCATGCTCGCAAATGAAAGCGGGAGATATCGACTGGGATCGTCTCTTTGGTGAAGAGGGAGCGCGTTGGTTCCATACCGGCGGGATCTACGCTGCGCTTTCCGATTCGACAGCCGAGGTCGTAATCGAAGCGGTGAAGGCGGCCAAAAAGTACGGGACGATCGTCTCGTTTGATCTGAATTATCGGCCGTCCCTTTGGAAATCGATCGGAGGATTGGCCAAGGCGCAGGAAGTGAACCGTGAGATTGCGAAATACGTCGATGTCATGATCGGAAACGAGGAGGATTTTACCGCGTGCCTAGGATTCGAAGTGGAAGGGGTCGACGAGAACATTTCCGAAATCGATGTCGGTGCGTTTGAGAAGATGATCACCAGAGCGCTTGCTGACTTCCCCAATTTTAAAGTAACGGCGACGACCCTGAGGGGCGTAAAGACTGCGACAGTCAACGACTGGAGTGCGATGGTTTGGGCCGATGGCTCATTTTACCGGTCGAGGGAATATCCCGAGCTGGAGATTATGGACCGTGTTGGAGGAGGGGACAGTTTCGCTTCCGGCCTGATCTATGGTTTCCTGACCGGACAGGGACCCGCAGTCGCTGTAAACTACGGGGCGGCCCACGGAGCACTGGCAATGACGACTCCAGGGGACACGACGATGGTCACCGTGAAAGAAGTCGAAAAGATTATGGGTGGTGGCGGCGCTCGGGTGGTCCGGTGAGATTTTTATTTTCCGATGGAGGGACGCCGGCCCCGGTGTCCAAGCAGTGGATTTGTGGTAGCGGTGGCGTGATAGCGCCGCGGATACTTGGGGGGCCTATCTCACGGAACGCAACTTTGGCTCTCAGGACGTTGCGGACATCGAGGCCGATGTCCCTCCAATAGAACGCTGTTACGGCTTGTCTCTCTCACCGCCTCACCCTAACAACACTTACCATGTCCGACGAACTTTCTGAAATTGGCCTTATTGGCCTCGCTGTCATGGGGCAGAATCTTGCCCTCAACATTGCCGATCACGGCTTCCGTATTTCGGTCTACAACCGCACGACGTCCAAGATGGAGGTGTTCGTTGCAAAACACCCGGATACCCCGGGCGGTTTGGTGGGGCTGGCTGATTTGAAGGATTTTGTGAACTCGCTTCGTAAGCCGCGGAAGATTGTTATCCTCGTGAAGGCGGGAGGACCCACGGATGCGGTGATTGACGAGTTGATCCCTCTACTCGAAGAGGAAGACATCATTATCGATGGTGGAAACGCCAAGTGGACGGATACGATCCGCCGCGAAAAGGATTTGGGTGAGAAAGGACTTCGCTTTATTGGGAGCGGGGTTTCCGGTGGTGAAGAGGGTGCCCGATTCGGTCCGTCGCTCATGCCGGGTGGAAAGGAAAGCGCCTACAAGGAATTGCAACCGATCTGGGAAGCGGTTGCCGCCAAGGTGGATCACGAAACGGGTAAGCCACTTGAAGGAGCGGAACCGGGTAAGCCGGTCGAGGGTGGAGTGCCCTGTACCGCTTACATCGGACCCAACGGAGCGGGGCATTACGTGAAGATGGTTCACAACGGGATTGAGTACGGCGACATGCAAATGATCTGCGAAGCCTATGATCTCATGAAGAACATTCTCGGGATGGAAGCTCCAGAGATTGGAAAGGTCTTTGAAGAGTGGAATACGGGTGAACTCGATTCGTTTTTGGTCGAGATTACGGCAGACGTGCTCCAGCAGAAAGATCCAGAAAGCGATGCGAATTTTGTGGATGTTGTTCTCGATGCGGCAGGGCAAAAGGGCACTGGCAAATGGACCAGTATCAACGCTCTCGATATGGGAACCCCCGCACCGACTGTGGCGGAGGCGGTTTTTGCTCGTTGCTTGAGTGCCGTAAAAGAGGAGCGGGTTGCTGCCTCCAAGATTCTTCCTGGGCCTGAAAAATCACCTGCACCGGATCGTGCAGAGTTGATCGAAGCGATCCGTGAGGCCCTCTATTGCTCAAAAATCTGTTCCTATGCTCAGGGCTTCCAATTGATGCGCCACGCGCAGGAAGAATATGACTGGAGTCTCGACTTTGGAACGATCGCTCAGATTTGGAGAGGTGGTTGCATCATTCGGGCGCGCTTCCTCCAAAAGATTACCGAAGCCTATGATCGCGATGCTGCTCTCGCGAACTTATTGCTTGATCCCTACTTTTGCGAGGCCATTGCCAAGGGGCAAAAGAGCTGGCGGAAAGTCGTTGCTCTTGCAGCGACCGAAGGGGTTTCGGCACCGACCTTTAGTTCGGCTCTTTCCTACTACGACGGTTACCGTTCCGAGCGTCTTCCGCAAAATCTCTTGCAGGCGCAAAGGGACTTCTTCGGAGCTCACACTTACGAGCGGGTGGATCAGCCACGGGGAAAGTTCTTCCACGTGGATTGGCCGGTAGAAGGTCGACCCCAGTTGGACGTGTAGGCTCTCTTCATGTCCAACAACCCCTACGCAGGAACGCTTTTCGATCTAAGCGGGAAGGTCGCTGTCGTGATCGGCGGCACTGGCGAGCTCTGCGGTGCAATGGCTGAAGGGATTGCTTCCGCCGGGGCACACGTGGTTCTCGTCGGTCGGAGTGAAGAGAAAGCGAATGCCCGGCTCGACCGGATTCGGAAGGCAGGTGGTCATGCGACCTTCCACTCTTGCGACGTCGGAAGTCGGAAATCACTCGGTGCTCTTGCCGATGCCATAGAGAAGCAAGCGGGTGGATCAGATATTCTAGTAAACGGAGCGGGCGTAAACTCACCCACTCCCTTCTTTGAGATCGAGGACGAGGAGCTGGAGAGGATTCTCTCGGTGAACTTCAAGGCGGTGTTTCGCACTTGCCAGATCTTTGGTTTGCGGATGGTTGAGCGCGGGAAGCCGGCGTCGATTATCAACGTTGGATCGATGTCTGGAGTAATTCCGTTGTCACGCGTGTTTACCTATTCTGCGACGAAGGCAGCCGTTCACAACTTATCGAAAAATCTGGCGAGAGAGTGGGCTCCGGCGGGTATTCGGGTAAACACCTTGGTTCCAGGATTTTTCCCGGCAGAGCAAAATCGGAAAATTCTGTCCGATGAGCGGGTAGCTCAGATTATGGGCCATACGCCGATGAAGCGATTTGGGAATGCCGATGAGCTGATCGGAGCGACTCTTTTGTTAGCGTCTGAGGCGGGATCCTTCATGACCGGAACTGAGACCATAGTCGATGGTGGTTACGCGGCTATGACGATCTAGAGCAACTTCCGTAGGAGGAGGCCTCTTGACCTCCGTAGCCAGCAAGGCGAAGGACCGTTACGCCTCGACGATTAGGATCGGATTTCAGGCTGGCCCTTTGAGGGATAAACCCTCTCCTACGAATCATGTGACTCTCTCATGGACGCCGACGCAGGCGTCCCTCCAGAAAGAAAAGAGCCAGCTTCTGGATCAGTCCAGATGGATTCGGTCGAGTTCGAGAACCGTGCAGTCCAGGCGATCGTAGAGTGGGAGTTCCTTAAGGTAGTCCAACGTTTCCTTCTCGGAACGAGCCCGGTATTTTAGGTAGACCCGGACCTTCTTCCAGTCCTCGTGAGAGGCTCTCTGAAAATCGAGAAGCCTCCCTTGCTTCTTTTGTTGCGAGAGCGCTTCTATTTCCGCTGGAACCAAAGCCTCGAAACTCTCGTCTGGCGAATCCTTCAGTCTTACTTCAACCAAATACCGTTTCAGATTATCCGTGCCGACCATGCCGTCAAAATCAGCGATCTTTGGCAGTATCTGGGGAGACTCCTCAAAGATACCGACGATTCTCTCTTCGAGATTTTTGAGGATTGCGGAACGTCCTTCGTCTTCAACGTGTGCGGGAGACCATGCGATGAATGGATCAAGCGGAGTGAAGCCGTTGAACCAGAACACCCCATGGTTGATAGGAGTGAGAATAGTCTCCATCGAAGGATTAATTCCGTAACCGTCATACATATCCTGCCCGCCTCCGGTCGTCATTAGAATGAGGCCTGGTTTTTTGTTTTTACCTATTCCGCTATCGTAAAACTGGTCTCCTCCGTAAATTCGCTTGTAGACGAGGACCCGATCGCACCAACCTTTGAGTATGGCCGGCATGCCGAACCACCACAGAGGGAAACTAAAAATGAGTGCGTCCGCTCCTTCCAGCCGGGCAATTTCTCGATCGAGATTTGGTTCGAACCCATCTTTCTCCGCGGCATAGGACTCTTCGACCTGTTGTTTGTAGTAGTCGGGATCCTTCTGAGTGGTAAAATTACGCCGATCGGAGACCGGATCGAATCCAGCCCGATAGAGGTCGAGTAGATCGACCGAGTGACCAGCGGAGGTCAGCTTCTCGGCTGCTGTTTTGGCAAGGGCTGAGCTAAAGCTCTTGGCTTCGGGGTGAGCATGGACGATAAGGATTTTCATAAAGACGGTGGTAACAGTAGTCCGGGATCATGGCGAGATGACTGTTCAGGTTCCCTTGCATTTACAGCCAGTCGGTCTTTAGACTCGTTCTCCATGGACCATATCTACAAAAAAATCGAAATCACCGGCTCATCCCCTAATTCCCCTCAGGAAGCGATCGAAAATGCGGTGGCGAAAGCCGCGCAAAGTGTTCGCAACATGCGGTGGTTTGAAGTCGTTGAGACTAGAGGTCATATTGACGATCAGAAGATCGCGCACTGGCAGGTGACGATTAAAATCGGATTTACTCTGGATTGATCTCTCTGAGAACCCCTGCCATCCGGCGGACAGCCTCGGGAAAGCTGTCGATATCCATGGCGTAATTGACGCGAATGCACTCTTGCGAGTGGTCCCAATCCTCAGCGAGGTTATGAAAGAAGAACTGCCCGGGCACGACCAATACCCCTGCTGTTTTCAAGCGTTCGTAGAGCTCATCGCTGGCAATACCAAGATCGGGAAACCATAGCCAAAGAAAGAGGGCTCCGTCCGGCTTGTGAATCAGGTAGCGGATTCCTTTCAGCTCCGTTTGAATCGCACCGACGGCTTTCTCTGCCCTCTCCTCGTAGTAGGGACGGACAATGTTACGGCAGAAATCAAGAAGTCTCCCATCTGCGAAAAGGGGCCGCGTCATCGCCTGGCCGATCGAACCGTTGGCCAGTCCCACCAACGCGGTCATCGAAGAAACCGCTTTGCAGATCGCTGGTGGGCCGATCACAATTCCGGTCCGGGTCCCCGGAAGGCCAAGCTTGGAAAGACTGTAGGTGAGAACAACGCCTTCTTTCCAGAAAGGTTGTTCGTCGCGGAAGATCATATTCGGAAACGGCGTGCCATAAGCGTTATCCACAATCAGAAGGGCATTTGATTCTCGGCAGTATCGGTAGAGCTCTTCCAACTCTTGAAGGCTCAAAACGTTTCCGGTTGGGTTGGTGGGTCTGGAGACACAGGCAGCGCGGATTGATCCAGGGTTGGGAAGCTTGCTGAAATCGATCCGGTAGCGGAAAAAGGGTTCTTCCAGGATTTCGATCTTTCCGGGAATTGAGAGAAGACTCTTTCGGTCTAAGCCGAGCGAGGAGTAGCCAATGTACTCGGGAGACACCGGAAAGAGTATTTTTCCTTCGGAATCTCCGAGGAGGGTAAAGAGAAAGAAGAAGGCTGTCTGTCCACCATTCGTGACAGAGACATTCTCGGGAGTAAGGTTCCATCCGTACTCGCGATTGAAGAGGTCAACGATGGTTTGGATGAACTTCCGGTTTCCCTGGTGGGGATCGTAGAACCCTAGCATTCGGTCGAAAGCCCCATCGTCACTTTCGAGAAGCTCTTTCATCTGCTCCCGCCAAAGCCGGATCCCTTCCGGTATTGGCGCGGGGTTCCCTCCTCCAAGCATGGCCATCTCCGTGTCTTGGCGAGCAAGGGCGACTCCCAGGTCTTCCATCAAATCCTCAATGCCGCTTCCTTGGGCAATTCTTCGGCCAAGGGCCGAAAAAGAGATTTCAGTCTCAGAGTTCATTGGTGGATGAGTCACGGAGAGAAACTTACTTAGGGAACGTTTGCTAGCAACGGAATTGAATCCGGGATTGACGGCTCGGCGGGTGCGCTCACTCTCCTTGGGTATGCGAAACTGGCATCTTCCCGTTTTCTCATTGCTGACCTGTTGGCTTGCCAGCGGTCTTTATGCGCAAAACGAGCTTCCGGGAGAGGAGAAGCCTTTGATCGCGGATGAGGCCGCACCCTCCGAGAGCGGGCAGGGCCGTCCTCAGGGACCGCCGCCTCCCTTCTTTGCCGTAGATTTGAGGGTAACTTCTTTTGCCGATGCCGATTTGGACGGAGATGAAGGGGAATTGGGAGAGAACCGTATCACAGCGGACCTTTCGTGGAACCGATTTGCCGCCCCGAACAACATTACCCGCACCTCGCTCCGGTATGTCTACCGGAATTACGACCTCACTGGCGATAACCCTTTCGCAGGTGCTTTTAACGAAGTAAACGGGTTTAGGGTTGGTGGGACGCTTGAGCGTCCTGTTAGTGGGAATTGGAGCTTGTTTGGGACGGGAGCCATTGGGTTTCAGGGTGCAGAAGGCGCCAATATATTTTCCGGAACGACCGTTCCTTTTGCAGGTGGGGTGAGCTATCTTTTCGGTCCTCATTTGATTGTCGGAGCGGGTGTTCTCGGTGTTTTTGAGTCAAATGTCGGAACCACTGTAATTCCCATCGTTACAATCCGGTGGACGCCGAACGACCGCTTTACCCTGATGACGCTCAACGGGGTGAGAGTGACCTATAAGTTGGGGCAGCAAAAGGAATGGGAGGTACTTGGGTCCATTCTTTATGAGACGTTTGTTTTTGCGGTCGATGACTTTGACGGTTTGGCGAAAGATCAGGCAGTTGTCTCGCAGGAATATTGGCAGGCGAGGACAGGCTTGATTCGCAGATTCGGCCGTCAGTTCCAGATCGGTGCTTTTTTGGAAGGACGATTTGAGCGGAAGTTCGACTTCTATGACAACGACCGGGAATTTGACCGTTTCCGAATCGATAACTCACTCGGTTTTAGTATCGAGGGAACCTACCGGTTCTAGAAAAGATCACTGGGGAATACGTTACGCACCGGTCAGTATTCTCCTACTAGTGTCTCACTATCGAGGGATAAACCCTCTCCAACAAACGCATTTTTGTAGGATGAGGCTTTATGCCTCGATCCTCTTCCAACGAAAACCAAAACTTAGGCGGGTTAGGGGACCAAATCTATCTTCGCAGCTTCGAGTAATTGCGCCATGAACTCGTTGCATCGTTCCACGGTGGTGGCTTCCACCAAAAACCGGAGCTTGGGCTCTGTCCCAGAATAGCGAAGGAGGACCCGTCCGGTGTTTCCTATTTCTGATTCCACCAAGGACCGCTCAGTTTGAAGATTACTACACTCTTCAAGAGGGATTTTCTCTGGAACGGTGAGGGCGCTGGTGACCTGAGGAAGCAATGGAATGGCTTGGCGGAGTTCTGAAAGCGTTTGTCCTGTTTCCTGAAGAATGCGGAGCATGTAGAGTGCGGCTAGAAGTCCATCGCCCGTGGGCGAGTAGTTGTGGAGGATGATGTGGCCTGATGATTCACCACCGAGCGATGCACCAAGCTTTCTCATTCGCTCGGCGACGTTGCGATCTCCTACATCAGTCCGCTCCACTTTGCCTCCTGATTTCTCAATGGCCAGGTCCAGCCCGCGGTTACTTTGAATTGTGGTCACGAGAAGACTCTCGGAGAGCGACTGTTTGCG
The DNA here is from genome assembly GCA_038744685.1 of Verrucomicrobiota bacterium. Classification (NCBI taxonomy): domain Bacteria; kingdom Pseudomonadati; phylum Verrucomicrobiota; species Verrucomicrobiota bacterium. The sequence continues at coordinate 247,806 of JBCDMB010000003.1, read as the reverse complement.
CATGCCATTCAGTGCGAAAATACCTAAAACCTGATCCCCGGGAACGATGGCACCTTTTTCGTCTGAGAAGATCACCCGATCCCCATCTCCGTCATGAGCGATCCCGAGCGCAGCGTTGTGTTTGACAACCATTTCGGCCATGGATTCTGCATGTTCGCTTCCGCAGCCTGCGTTGATGTTTTTGCCGTCCGGTGAATCACCAATGCAGACCAGCTGGGCACCTCTCTGAGAAAGAACGACAGGCGTCGAGTGAACAGTTGCTCCATTTGCCGTGTCGCAGACGATCGTGAGTCCTTCGAGGTCGAGATGGGTCGAGAGAATTTCGGCACCCTGAAGGTAGGTCTGCATCCCATTCCTTTTGGTAACGCTGTGCTCCGGGTTTTTCTCGATTTCCTGCGGAGGAGGTGCGAGCATTAGGGCCTCGATTGTCTCTTCCTCGGCATCGGAGAGTTTCGTGCCTTCAGCTGAGAACAGTTTGATGCCGTTGTCTTCGGCTGGATTGTGTGAGGCGGTGATCGAAATACCGAGGTCGGCTTCGGAAGAGAGTACGACCGAGGAGACCGCTGGAGTCGGAACAATTCCGAGATCAATGCATTCGCCGCGATGTTTCCCAAAGCCATCGATTAGATGGGCGAGAATCTTCGCACCGCTTTCGCGGGTATCTCTCCCGATTACGATCCGGGGTGAATCGGCTCCACGGGAGGATCGAAGGAAACGTGCGATCCCTCCAGTGAGCTGCCCAATAAATTCGGGTGTGAAGTAGGGCCCGTTGGCTGGACCACGGATGCCGTCCGTTCCGAAATAGCGGGTTTTCATGCGTGCTTCGAGTGAAACTCCTTGAACGAATTCAGCCAATTCGCCCATTCACCACTGCGCACCTTCTCTCTCGCCGTTTCGATCCCGGAGCCAAGGTCTGCCACTCTTTGGCAGGCGAGGAGTGATGCTCCTGCGTTTAGACAAAGTGTATCTTCAACGGCTGCGCTTGCTTTTCCTTCAGCGACGTCATGGAGAATTTGCAAGTTCTGATCCGCGTCTCCACCCTTGAGTGCGCTTAGGGGAGCCTCCGCTAAGCCATAGTCTGTGAAGGAATCAGAGAAGGTCTCTCCGCTCAAGTCACCGGCTCCTGCAATCTGATTCTTTCCCGATACGGTAAGCTCGTCGACGCCTTTGGATTCGGAGAGCTGTGAGTGGACGACGAGGGCGGACTTTAGACCCAGACGGGTAAGGGCCGATGCCAGTGGAGCGACCCATTCGCTTGAATAGACACCCATGAGTTGGAAGGTGGGTCGACCAGGATTGATGAGCGGTCCGAGAAGATTGAAGATGGTTTTCGTGCCCGTCTCGGCCAGTTTCTTGCGGACTGGCATGATTTCTTTGAAGGCTGGATGGAAGGACGGAGCAAAGAAGAAGCAGAAGGAGTTCTCTTCGAGACTCTTTTCTAGGAATGACTCATCTGCATCCATCGGTACTCCAAGAGCAGCGAGAAGATCCGCACTTCCACTCATTGAAGTGATCGAGCGGTTTCCATGCTTCATGACCGGAATTCCCATGGAGGCAATCAGGAGAGCCGTTGCAGTTGAAAAATTGAATGTCCCACTCTTATCGCCACCCGTCCCGACGATATCGATCGCCTCGCGTGAATAGGCATCAAGGTTGGGGTCCAAGGCCTTGCCTCGAAAAAAGTCAGCAAACGCGGCTACTTCTTCGGGGGTTTCTCCCTTTTGTGCTAAAGCTCGTAGAAAGTCCTCTTTCTCGTCGTGGCCGGGGGCAGGGTCTGTCAGGAGGGATGCAGCGGAGTGACAGTCCTCCCTCGAAAGGTCAGTGCGCTCCCGGAGGATTTCGGTAAGCGAGAGAAGCTCGTATGGGTTTGGCATCGTTGAAAAGGAAAGCGTGAAAAATTCGGTTAGGCGAAAACAAAAGGACGGTTGGAAACAGGGCAGGAGTAAGAGAAAGCCCAGGAATCCAGTCTACCCTTGAATGTCACAAGGTTAAGAGTCTCTACAAGTAAATCCTTATGGCATCGGTCGCAAAGACCGATGACACGCAAAGGCTGACCGTTACGAATAACACCGAAATCATCCGCCTCTGCTGCGGATGCTTCTACTCTAACCTCGTGATGTAGCTTAAGTGTACTTCGAGTTCTTTAGAATTGGCTTTTGACTGCGATTTCATTTGTAGGCGGCGAAACCACCTTCGCCTTTTCAGTTTCTGCGGTCAGTGTGAGTGGTTCTTCCAAGTCACAACCGTTTTTGATAAGGGTGGTGAATACTTGAGATGGTTGTAAGACGAAGCAGGGTATCAGTTGTCCGTGTGATTGAGTTAAGATCACCGCGAAGTTCGTTTTGATAAATTGATGAGTCCAGTTCGCTCAATAAGGCCGTACCGAAGGGTTTTTGCGTCACCTTTGAAGACTGGTGCGGGAGCTTTTGCAGAGAGAACTGGTTGGTTGCTGCGCGAGGAATCGAATGGAAGAGTTTCTTTTGCGGAGGTCTGCCCTTTCCCCGGGTTCGGTGGAGAGACGCCAGGGTGGAGAGATTCTCTAAAAGAGTGGTCTGAAGGTAGTGACTTGATGCTAGACGAACAGGAAGGGTGTCTTGGTTTTGCGGGGTGGTCCCTTCGGCAAGTGCTACCAACTGAGGTCAACGTTTCTTCTGCGATACTAGTGAAAAGTGTTAGGGAATTGAATACAGAAAGTTTGAGTAGAGGAGGTGCGAAAACGATAAAGGTAAAAGTAGGGGTGGGAAACCGATCGGAGGAACGTCAGCAGATCAAAACCCTTATAGGCGAGGCCAAAGGTGACGTCCGGATTCGCTTGGATGCGAACCAGGTTTTTGACCTCGGACAAACCGCCGATTGGATCGAATGGGCGTCGGATTTGCAGGAGATCGAGTTCATCGAGCAGCCAATGCCGGTGGGCTCCGAAGAAATGATCTTTGACGAGTTTGGAGAGGAAGCCCGGAAGATTGCCCTGGACGAGTCTGTCGTTTCCGAGGCCAGTCTTGATCGTTTTCTCGATATGGATTGGCCGGGTCCTTTCGTGATAAAGCCTAGTCTGTTTGGAAATCCGGAGAGTTTGATTGCGCTTCCCGAATCAGTGAGGGGCAGACTCGTCCTATCTTCCGCGTTTGAGACGGGCATAGGGTTTTCATGGGTGTTGGCTCTTGCCGATCAGCTGGTAGGCAAGAAGCGTGACCACGGTCTTGGGACAAGAGGGTGGTTTGGAGCAGATGGGTTGGATGGATGGTCGGCCGGAACGCATTTCTCAGGAGAGATTACCGAGGAGCGACTGGAGAAAGTCTGGAATAATGCAGCTGTTTTCTAGAATAGATACGAACCGGGTCTTTCTTCTCGATTCCGAAGAAGCGAGATTCCGTTTAGCGTACGAAGAGGCAACAAAGGAAGCGAAGGATTCTGATGGTCAGGTTCAGATTGTCGCCGCTTCTTCAAAGGATCCTGAGACGGTGGGCAGGATTCTTGGACTTCTGGAGAGTGAGGTTCCCTTTCTTTTGTCTTCGGACGAGTGGAGTGATGCGACCCGAAATGAGGTGACCCGCTTGCGAGGAGTTAATCCCGGTAAGGGAACGATAATCTTCAAGACGGGTGGAAGTTCGGGAATCCCTCGATTCGCTGTTCATGATCAAAGGTCGCTTGGTGCGGCGGCTGTATCGGTCTGGAATTACTTGGAGAATCGACCGCTTTGCAGCAGATTGGATTTACCGCTTTATCACGTGAGTGGAATGATGCCAGTGTTTCGTGCGTTGGTTTCTGATGGCGTTTTGATCTCCGATGGCAGTCAAGAGGCCTCCTGTGAAATCCCGGGACTGTTCTTGCAGTCGGTCGTGCCAACAACATTGGAGAGGACCCTTCGAACTGCACCTTCTGGTAGCAACCCTTTTCCGGCAGATATCGTCTTCGGTGGAGGCGCGTCGTTTGACCACCAACTACTCCGCGAAGCAAAGAGAAGAGGGATTCCTCTGCGACTGGTCTATGGAATGACAGAAACTGGTGGGATGGTTGGGATTCAGACAAAGGATGCATGGGAATCTGAACGTTTTGGAGAATTGTCCATGTTGCCGGGAAATAAGGTGGACGTGACTGCCGGTAAAGAAATCACGATCCAATCCCCTCAGCTCTTCAGGGGGTATTGGGGAGAGGAGGAGCACCAAGGACTGTTCCGCACAGGAGATGCGGGTGAATTGATTGATGGCCGCAGTTTCACCGTTCACGGAAGGATCGGGCGTTTTGTTTCGAGCGGCGGTGAGACGATCTCGTTAGCGAAAGTAGAAGATGCTGCGAGAAAACTTCAGGGTGTTCGTGACGCCGTGGCCATCGGAATGCCCGACGAAGAGTGGGGCACCCGAATCACCTTGTTGGTTGAGTTGGAAGTCTTGCAGAATCGGGAGATCCGCAACGAATTGCGGGCAAGCTTGGATTCGTTTGAGCTTCCACAGGAAGTGCGGGCAGTGAAAGTGATTCCGAGAAACGCTGTAGGAAAAGTTGATCTCGATCAGATTTTTGGATGAGGATAGAGCGATGGACGTAGATTCATTTTCGCTTCCCTTGTCCCGTCGCCCCCGTCGGCTTCGACAGACGGCAGCTATTCGCGATATGGTGAGGGAGTCCCGCGTTGACCCCGCGCAGTTGATTCAGCCTTTTTTCGTCGTCGATGCGGATTCGGCGCGGGAGCCCATCGATTCGATGCCGGGAAACTATCGACTTGGGCGTGCGGAATTTCTTGAGGAGTTGAAGAAGGTGGTAGATCTCGGGATTCGAGGAGTTGCCATTTTTCCGCGGATCGAAAGCTCGCTGAAGACAGAGACAGGTCGTGAAGAAGCACTGAATCCAGATGGATTGATCCCCCAAATCGGTCGGTTGGTTCGTGAGGCGGAGATCCCGGTCAATCTGATCGCAGATGTTGCTCTAGATCCCTACACATCCCACGGGCACGACGGGATCCTGGATTCGACGACGGGGGAAATTCTCAATGATCCGACGGTAGAGATTCTGGCGGAAATGGCGGTGAACTACGCGAGGGCTGGGATCGATTGGGTGGCACCGTCCGACATGATGGACGGCCGGGTTGGAGCGATCCGCGACGCACTCGATGACTTTGGATTTCAGAAAACGGTCATCCTTGCCTATTCAGCAAAGTTCGCTTCGGCGTTTTACGGTCCTTTCCGTGATGCTGTCGGAAGCGCTCAGAAGAAGGGGAGTGCTTATCTGGACAAGTCGACTTACCAACTGTCACCGGCAAACCTCCGGGAGGCGATGGTTGAGGTGGATCTCGATATCAATGAAGGAGCTGATATCGTGATGGTGAAACCGGCGGGACCATATCTCGACGTCATTCGTGAAGTGCGAAACCGATGTGAGATCCCGGTTGCCGCGTATCAGGTGTCTGGAGAATTTTCGGCCATTCACGCGGCAGCAGAAAAGGGTTGGTTGGACTACGAAGGTGCTAGGGATGAATCGGTCCTAGCCATCCGCCGGGCAGGCGCAGATTTGATCCTAACTTACTTTGCTGCGGAGATTGCCGCGGGAGATTGAAAGCCTATTTCGGTTTAATCGTGGTCGTAACCATAATCCTAATCCTAGGTTTTCGATTATGATTAAGAGCATGAGTAAGATTAGGAAGGTCGATAGGGAGACTTTTTTCCGCTGTGTTGAGAGCGAACCATCTCGGGTTGACTCGGTAGCGAATTGAAATTTGCCTTACGGGTCGGCACTTTAATCGACCTCTAAACCTCTAGAATAATGGCAATAGCATCATCGATCATCGACACTGTAGGCGGCACCCCATTGGTGCGTATCAGTAACCTTACCAAGGACATCGACGCAGATATCCTCCTCAAGTGTGAATTCTTCAATCCGCTGGCGAGCGTCAAGGATCGTATTGGACGGGCGATGATTGAAGCTGCTGAGAAAGATGGAAAGCTTGGTGCGGACAGCGTGGTCATTGAGCCGACTTCTGGAAACACGGGAATCGCGTTGGCTTTCGTTTGCGCCTCCCGCGGATACCGTTTGATCCTGGTAATGCCGGACTCGATGTCTACCGAGCGGCGAGTACTCTTTCGTATGTTGGGTGCAGAATTGGTTCTCACTCCCGGAGCCAAAGGGATGAATGGCGCAATTATGAAAGCCAGCCAGCTAGTCGACGAGTACGGCGACAAAGCTTTTATGCCACAGCAGTTTGAGAACCCTGCGAATCCCGATGTCCATCGTAGGACGACTGCCGAGGAAATCTGGAACGACACCGAGGGAACGGTGGACGCGTTCGTCTCCGGCGTTGGCACGGGCGGAACGATAACCGGTGTCTCCAGTGTGATCAAGGGACGGAAGGACCTTCACACGGTCGCAGTGGAGCCAGAGGCTAGCCCGGTGATTTCGGGAGGCAAGCCGGGTCCACACAAGATTCAGGGGATTGGTGCCGGTTTCATCCCCAAGAATTGCGATACTTCATTGGTCGACGAGGTGATTCAGGTGTCGAATGAGGATGCGTTTGAAACGGCCCAGCAATTGTCGCTATCAGACGGAATTCTCGGTGGAATTTCGACCGGGGCAAACGTCTATGCTGCGATGCAGCTTGCGAAGAGAGACGGCATGGCTGGAAAGAGGATCGTGACGATCGGCTGCAGTTTCGGTGAGCGTTACCTCAGCACCCTCCTCGCTGCGAAGGCGCTGGAAGAGGTTAAGAACCTGCCGACCTCGGAGCTGCCGGCTTAAGGTAACCAGTACACCAGAGCGCCCGGAGACGGTCGCAAACGATTTTCGAGCTATATTTTCGAAGAGGGCACCTGCGTCTGATCCTGAATCAGGAGTGGCAACAGACGCTTTCGAATTGGAGGTACTAGCTCTGCGTGGCCTCAGGGGTAGAGTGGTCGTCCGGAAAACGATGCGGACGGGACCAATCGCGTCTTGACCCCAAATACCCTGTGTAAAAGTAGCATCTCTTTTCCGATGTAGGATTTAATCGAAGTTGACATGCGTAATTGTGTAATTTACAGTTTTATGTATGAAAGAAACAGTCTCCTCGACTAAAGCGGCAAGAAACCTTGGCGATTTGCTGGCTCGGATTCGGTATCGTGGTGATTCTTTTCTGCTGACCAAAAACGAGACTCCTATTGCTGAGCTTCGTCCTGCTCCTGGCCGTGGAGGAACGGTTACTGAATTACGTGCTGCTCTTGCACGGTTGCCGCGCGACGCAAGCTTTGCGGATGATCTTTCTTCTGTGAACGAAACAGATCAATTGCCTTCCGATCCGTGGGATTGATTTTAGACACCTCCGCCCTTATCGAGTGGGAGAAGTCTGGATGGAAAGGGATTCCGTCCGGCGTAGATGAAACCGAGACAGTTATTTTACCGGCGGTCGTTTGGGCAGAGGGTCTCGCTGGTGTGCGTCTCGCGAAAACTACTGAGCGGGCTGCTATTCGGAGAGCCCGTTTGGAGGCAATCCGCTCCGTTGCAGGAATTGAGCCTTTCACTCCTTTGATTGCAGAACACTACGCAGATATTTTCTCTGCACTCTACAGGATCGGTTCGCTTATCCCGCAAAATGACATCGCAGTAGCAGCGACGGCTCGCTCGCTTGACTTTTCAGTTCTCGTTGGTCCAAAGGACGAGTCACATTTCAGACGCGTTCCGGGTCTCAAAGTTCTGCTGTTCGCCGCCTAGCACCTCTATCGCAGCCGCCGGACAAAGGAGGTGGCTACTCCTTGGACAATCAATTCGTCCACGGGGTAGAGCTCCGGGTAGTCTGGATTTTCTGCTTTAAGGTAAGGCATGTGGCCACTTTTACGGATGAATCTCTTTAGGGTGGTTTCGCCGTCGATGAGTGCGGCTACGACGTCACCGTCCTGCGGCTCACGGGCTTCGACCACTACCGTGTCACCATCCTCGATTCCGGCGTTGATCATGGATTCGCCGCGGACCCGGATTGCAAAGGTCTTCCTGTGCCGCCGCTGGCGTGCAGTGAAGGCATCGACTTGGAGAGTGTCGATTTGACCGCCAGATTCTACACGATCGGGGTAACCCGCAGCGATGTTACCCATCACCGGGATGTCGACAATGTCGAGGATGTTGTCCTGATCGCCTGGAGTGGTTTCAGGGATGCGCAGTCGAAATGCGCGAGCCTGATGTGGTTGTCTCTCGAGATAGCCTTTCTTCTCAAGGGCGCGCAGGTGGCCAACTACTGCATTGGTGCTCTTGAAGCCGAATTCGTGTTGAATTTCGCGAATGCTTGGCCAGTAGCCCTGATCCGCGGACCTTTCCTGAATGAAGTTGAGAATCTGCTGTTGCCGGAAGGTGAGTTCTTTCATGGTGAACGAAAGATTACGTGAACATCCGGTCATGTCCAGCACGAATTCGGGAAAAGGGTTGAACTTGGCGATTGGCCCTCTGAGATTGGCTCGATGTCTGATGTTCGTGTGCGTTTTGCTCCGAGTCCTACCGGGTTTTTCCATATTGGCAGTGCACGTACGGCCTTATTCAACTGGCTGTACGCCCGGCATTGTGAAGGTCGTTTTATATTACGCATTGAGGATACGGATAAAGAGCGGAATACGGAGGAAGCTCTTGAGGTTCTTTTCGAGGGAATGCGGTGGCTAGGTCTGGACTGGGATGAAGGTCCGCTGGTGGGCGGCGACTTTGGACCCTATTTCCAAAGCGAGCGCGGATCGATTTACAGGGATGCGGTGGAAAAACTCCGGTCCAACGGTAGAGCCTATAATAAAGATGGAGCCGTTTTCTTCCGGTTGGAGGGTGACCGTTATCTCGAATATGATGACTATTTGGGCGCCGAAGTAGAAAAAGTCCGAGCGGCACCAATGGTATTTAAGGACGAAATCCGCGGGCGAATCGAGAGGGTAGTCGATCGGGATTTTCCGATACTGCGGGCCAACGGTGATCCCGTTTTCCATTTGGTAAACGTAGTGGATGACATCGAAATGAAGATCACTCACGTCATCCGTGGGGAAGATCATTTGACCAACACAGCCAAGCATTTGGAGTTGTTTGAGGCTTTCGGAGTCGAAGCACCCAGTTTTGCGCATTTGCCGTTGATTTTGAAAGACCCTGCAGTCGGGAAGGGTAAGATGAGCAAGCGCGATCAGGGTGCGTTGATCGAGGAATATCAGAGTCGGCATTTTCTTGCGGAGGCGGTACGGAATTTTCTCTGCCTCCTTGGTTGGAGCCCAAAGGACGATCGAGAAGCCCTGCCGATTGACGAAATCACCGCTGCCTTTGATTTTGGAGGAATCCAAAAGGGGGCGGCCCGGTTCGATGAGGCAAAACTTCGTCATTTGAATGGTCACTACCTAAAGCAGTTGCCAATAGAAACCTACACCTGGCTCGCCCGGCCGATTTTGAATGAGGCGGGGGTGATCGAAGAAGAGGCGGACGAGGACTATCTCCAAAGCGTGTTGGAGCTCTGCCAACCGAAGCTGGATCTGTTGGAGGATCTTCCCGCGTATTGCCGGTACTTTTTCCGCGAGGACTACGAGTTTGATTTGAAGGCACGCGAAAAGGTGTCGAAGAAGGAGGATCCCGGTCGACTCGCAGGGGAACTGGCAGCCGAGATCAAAGGTTCTGGTTCGAAGGATAGCTCTGGATTTGAGGCCGCACTCGAGTCTGTGGCAGCAAAGCATGGGAGGAAGTCCGGGGCTTACCGACCGGTAATCCGCTTTGCCTTGACTGGAATGCTCTCAGGACCGGATCTCGGCGAAGTGATCCGGATACTGGGCATGGAGAAAGTGCTCAATCGGTTGGAGCGGCTGGGAAGAGACGGGGGTGTGGCGTGAGCGATTCGGAAAACCTCGATTTTATTCGTCAAATTGTAGCGGACGATCTCGCAGCAGGTAAGCACGAAGGTGGAGTCGCTACCCGGTTTCCACCGGAGCCCAATGGGTATCTACATCTCGGTCATGCAAAATCGATTTGTTTGAACTTTGGAATCGCCGATGAGTTTGGCGGCACTTGCAACCTGCGGTTTGACGACACGAATCCCGAAAAGGAGGAGCAGGAGTATGTCGACGCGATTCAGGCAGACATATCCTGGCTGGGCTTTCATTGGGAGAAGGCTTGCTTCGCTTCGGATTATTTTGAACGGCTTTTCGAATACGCCTTGGACTTGATTCGCAACGGCCTCGCTTATGTTTGCGACCTGTCTGGGGAGGAGATCCGCAAGGGCCGTGGAACTCTCAAGGAACCGGGGGTAGAGAGTCCGTTTAGCGATAGAGAACCTGACGAGAATGAGGATCTGCTGCGTAGGATGAGGGCGGGTGAGTTTCCGGATGGCTCTAAAGTGCTCCGGGCAAAAATCGATATGGCCCATCCGAATTTGATTATGCGGGATCCTGTTCTCTACCGCATTCGACGCGCACACCACCATCGGACGGGAGATGACTGGCCGATTTATCCTACCTATGATTTTGCCCATGGTCAGAGCGACTCGATCGAAGGGATCACTCACTCAGTCTGCACGCTCGAGTTTGAGAACCACCGGCCCCTCTATGACTGGTTGATTGATAAACTTGGGATCTTTCCGTCTCGGCAATACGAGTTCGCCCCGTTGAACCTGGAATACACGCTCATGAGCAAAAGGAAGCTGATTCAGCTGGTCCAGGAGGGACATGTAGCTGGATGGGATGATCCACGACTACCGACACTACGCGGAATCCGCCGGAGAGGAGTTCCAGCTGAAGCAATCCGAAATTTTTGCCGTTCGCTGGGTGTCACCAAGTTTGATTCGACGACGGATTACGCGTTTTACGAGCACAGCATCCGGGAGGTGTTGAACCGGGAAAGTTCTCGGGCGATGGCAGTGATGGATCCGCTTCCCATTACCATTACCAATTTCGAGGATGGGGAAGTGCTCGAAGTGGATGCAGTGAACAATCCTGAACGTCCGGAGGAGGGTAGCCGTAAGGTTCCCTTTTCCAATCAGATCCTGATCGAACGGTCTGACTTCATGGAAGAGCCGCCGAAAAAGTTTTTCCGGCTCACTCCCGGCTCAGAGGTGCGGCTACGATACTCCTATGTGCTTCGCTGTGATGAAGTGAAGAAAGACGAGAAGGGGAGTGTGGTTTCATTAGTCGGGTCCATTGACCGCGACACCTTGGGAAAGCAGCCAGAGGGACGGAAGGTGAAGGGTGTGATTCACTGGGTCTCAGCAAAACACGCGTTACGTGCCGAAGTGCGTCTCTACGATCGACTTTTCTCAGTGGCGAATCCGGGAGGTGAGGACGATCCGATTGCCTGCCTGAATCCAAATTCGCTCCAAAAGGCGGAAGCCTTTGTCGAACCCTCGCTAGCAAATGCCGAGCCCGGGATGAGGATTCAGTTCGAAAGAACTGGGTACTTTGTTTGTGACGATGACTCCAGTAGAGACCGATTGGTTTTCAATCGAACGGTCACTCTGAAGGACTCCTGGGGTCGCGGAAAGTAAGGAGAAAAGCGCTGATATCGCGCGGTTCTGGGATAGCTTTTTCTTTTCCCTCCACTGCAAGGAGGACGTAATCGCGGTTTGGATTGTTCTCTAGTTCCCCAAAACCGCGGGAATGGAAAAGTTTGCGGTGGTCCGATTCCTTGGTGACAAACAAGGGTGATTTCTGTCAGGCTCCGAGGAGAAAATGTCATCCGTCTCCACTGTATCGAACCAGCCGTCCCATGTGGCAATCATCATGGATGGGAATGGTCGCTGGGCGCGCAAGAGGTTTCTTCCCCGGATCGAAGGCCACCGCCAGGGAGTCAAAAACGTACGAAATCTTCTCGAATCCCTTGCGGACTCCCCGATTCGCTACCTGACCCTGTTTGCTTTCAGTGCCGAAAACTGGCAGCGGCCGGAAGAGGAAGTAGAGGCCTTGATGGATCTCTTGAAACAGTTTCTACGAAAGGAAAGTCACCAACTAGTGAAAAACCGGATTCGTTTAGAGACTATCGGTAGGCGTCATGAGCTTCCAGAAGAAGTCTCGCGGGAACTCGCTAGAGTAGAGAGTGAGACCAAAGACTTTAACGATCATGTGCTCACCCTTGCCCTCAATTACGGATCTCGGACGGAGGTCGTCGACGCAACTGCGAAGATCACCGCTGCCCTTCAGGCGGGTGTAATTGATGCCGTTCCTGAGACTTGGGAAGAGTATCAAAAGTTTCTCTACACCGGTGATCTTCCAGATCCCGATTTAATTATTCGGACTTCCGGTGAGTGGCGGGTGAGTAACTTCCTGCTTCTCCAGGGAGCCTACGCAGAGCTCTACTTTTGCGATGTCCCCTGGCCAGAGTTTACCAAAAAACATTTCGATCAGGCCCTTGAATCTTATGCCTCCCGGGAAAGACGCTTTGGGAAAGTGATGTCTCCTTTGCCTCATCGAGGTGAGTTGACGATCTAAACCCGACGCGGAATGAAACAACGGACTATTACTACAGTCGTTCTTTGGGTCGGCATACTAATACTTCTTTGGTTGTTTGGCGTATATGCTGGCCTTCTACTGATTACAGCTCTTGCTGTGATGGCACAGCACGAGACTTATGGACTTCTTGGGCGAGTGGGAGGCGATCCTTTGGTAGTCGCAGGACTAGTCGCAGGTGTGTTGTTCATTTTGATCACTTCCGGGCTCTTATTGTTTTTGGGTTCTGTCGATGCTTATCCGGTTTCTCTTGGACTGGTGTTTCCTTCGTTGGTCGCATGGGTGATGTTTCGAACGCCAGTCCGAAGTCTTTCGCGATGTCTTTTTCCTACGTTGATCGGATTTTTGCTGGTTCCAGCCTGTCTCACGTTTTTCGCCCTACTGGCCATGCTCCCGGGACTTACGGAAGGGCAAGGATTGTTTTTAGCGGTCTGGGTGGTAGCAGTAGCAAAGTTTTCGGATATAGGAGCTCTTCTGATCGGTAGCCGAATCGGGCGGCGGCCGCTCGCCCCTTCCTACAGTCCTAAGAAGACGATCGAGGGTGCGATTGGAGGAGTTTTGACCTCGGTCTTGGTTGCCTGCTTGGTTCCAGCGCTCTCCGGAGATCTTGCTCCTGCTGGGCTTACCTTTTGGATTTGTATCTTGCTTGGTCTTGTTCTTGGAACCACGGCAATCGTTTCTGATCTTCTCGGATCAGCCTTGAAGCGGATCGCGGGGGTGAAAGACAGTGGCAAAAGGATCCCGGGAATCGGTGGTGGGCTGGACTTGGTGGATAGCCTTTTGTGTACCGGCCCACTCGGTTACGCTATTCTGTCTCTAGCGTTAAAATAGTGCTCTCTTAACAATCCGTCCTTGTTTAATACTGAACTCGGGAAGGTAGACCTCAAGCGTCTTAGGGTAAAACGGGAGATGAGTAGTGGTCTGTTATCTTGCGAAGAGACTCTTATCATTCGCCTTCATGTAGGCTTCCTCTGTTGAAATGATTCCACTGCTGGATAGCTCGATCAAATAAGCGTCCAGAGAGATCATTCCGGTATCACGATTCTGGTCGATAATATTGCGAATGGAGGCAAGCGAGTTCTGCCGGATGCAATTTGGAAGTGACTTGTGGTAGGTGAGGATCTCAAAGGCCGGAACCCGACCACCCTCGGCTGCTACGCAAAGCACCTGAGACACCACTCCACGCAAACATTCTGCCAAGAGGATACGAATCTGGGCCTGTTCCTCTGCGGTGAACGCGTCAATAATTCGGTCAATCGTCTTAGCAGCGCTGTTCGTATGTAGAGTCGAGAAGACCAGCATACCCATTGCAGCACAACCGAGCGCCAGCCTCATCGTTTCTCGATCTCTCATTTCACCAATAAGAACAACGTCTGGATCGGCCCTCATAGTGCTCCTAAGGCCTCCCGCGTAGGAGTGGGTATGCTCGGTTACCTCCCGGTGAATGATGGTGCAGTTTTTGTTTGAATGAATGAACTCTACCGGATCCTCCAGAGTAATAATTTCTTTGGAGGTATTCTCGTTAATGTGGTTCAGGACAGCCGCTAGCGTAGTGGATTTCCCACTACCTGTGGGTCCGGTTACAAGCACTAAGCCACCCCGCTCGAGGGCGAGTGACTTGAGTGTCTCAGGTAGTCCCAGCTCCTCTATCGATTCTACCCGAGAGGGAATCTGGCGCAGAACCGCTGCGCTTCCCCAATGGTTGTCAAAAATGTTTGCACGGAAGCGCGCTTTTCCGGGGATTTCATAGGCAAAATCAACATCGCTCCGCTCCATAAATTGATGCCAGCGATTTGGGGGAGTAAACTCCTCGAGCAGCTCGTTCATGAGCTCAGCTGAAAATGGTTCGTACTCCATTGGGAAGATGGAACCATCGACTCTCATCTTCGGTGATGAACCCACCGATAGGTGTAGATCGGAGCCGCCGCTTTCCAGCATTTCAATAAGAAGGGTATCGATCTCGGCCATCGTTTAGGGGTTAGCTGTTTCTGGAAAGAAGGTTTTGGTCCTTGATGTAATACTGCGCTGTTTCAAGAGAGATTCGGCCCACTTCGTAAAGCTCTGCGATGGATTCGTCCATCGCCCGCATTCCCTGTTTCCGTCCGGTCTGGATGGCAGCCTCGAGGCCGGATTCCTTTGCGTCGCGCATAATGTTCGCCGTCGCTGAGTTATTGATCATCAGCTCACAGGCAAGAGCGACTTTACCATCGGTGGAAGGAAGAAGTCTCTGACAGATGATGCCGCGAAGGGAGTCGGCCGTCATCGCGCGGATCTGGCTCTGTTGTCGGGAAGGAAAAACGTCGAGCAACCGGCTCAAGGTGCTCGCGGCGTCTCGGGTGTGGAGGGTTCCGATTACCAGATGCCCGGTCTCCGCAGCGGTCAGGGCCATTTCGATCGTTTCGAGGTCCCGCATCTCACCGACCACGATAATATCTGGATCCTCGCGAAGGGCTGATCCCAGTGCTCGGTCGAAGGACCGGGTATGCACTCCTACCTGACGCTGGGTGAGAATACACTCTTTCGACGATTGGACGACTTCGATCGGATCCTCGATTGTAATGATGTGAGAACTTCGGGTCTCATTCAGTTCGTTGAGAAGGCTCGCAAGGGTCGTGGTCTTTCCGGATCCGACCGGGCCTGTGACCAGTATGATTCCGTTGTGGTAAGCCAGAAGCTTCCGAATCGTTTCGGCGTTGGGGAATCCGAGTTCCTCTAAGGTCCCAATTGTCGGCCTTGCCATGTGGTAGACGCCGGATACTCCGCTGTGGTGGCGGGTCAAGTTTACCCGGAGGCGGTGAGAAGTCTCGGGGCCTTCCGTTTCAAGCGGGATGGAGTAGTCGAGATCCCAATCTTCGGCGAAGGCTTTCTGTTGCTCATCAGTCAATAGGATCAGATTCATCCGCTCAGCCAGACCCGGATCGAGATCATGATCGGATAGATACACAATCTCCCGGTAGTGTCTGACTCTTGGGCGAGCACCGGCCGTTAAGTGAAGGTCGCTCACACCATGGATTTGGCAGAATTCGACCCAATCTCCCATGGCGGATTTGAGGCTCGTATCATCCATCGACTGCCAACTTGCAAAGTCGGGGGCATTTCCAGCTAAATCGACCTGTGGTGGTGGTGTTAGTTCCGGGGCAGTATCCCCTTTTTTGGAGCGTTTTCCCGCTTCTTTGACCTGGTTGCGCACATCTTCGGGGCGGGAGATCCAGCCATGGGCCGCCGTTCGGTCCGCGACCTCTTCGAGGGTCGACGCAAAGTCGATCTCGGTGATCAGTTGATGCGCTTGTTCCGCAGTGAGGAGTCCTCCCTCCTGACAAAGGGAAAAGAACCAGCCAAGATCGCTTCTCATTCGAAGTGACGACTTAAAGTTCCCGGTTGTGGCGTCCGTTGTATTCCAGTCGACCGGGTCCAGCTTTAATCATCAAGGTCGCTTTTCCATGACTTTGAATCTTCTCGAACTGACGTCCGAGGGCCTCCATGACGAGCCCTGTTTCACCAACAATTCGCGTGCTCATTCCACTCGTGGAGAATTGAAGCCCCTCGTCCTCGAGAGCGTCCAGGAAGGTAAGGACCGAGGTCTCATAATCTTCGGTTAGGGGGTAGAGGGATACTTCAAAGCTGGATTCCATAAACCTGAAAAAATGCTGATTTAAGCGTGGATTGTCAAAAGCAATACCGGGTGGGTCCTTCCTTTGGTTTCCGGTTGCCAAACGTTTCCCTCTGACCCCAGTGTCCCTGCAGTGAGATTCTCCGTATCCCATACGACCATCTATCGTTATGCAGAGCCCGCCTCTGAATCGGTTGCTGAGTTGCGTCTTTGCCCGACCTCGGATGCTCAGCAGACGGTCGAGGAGCGGCAATTAGCTGTGGATCCAAGCGTTCCTGTTGGATCGTTTGTCGATTATTGGGGAAATCCAGTAGAGTATTTTGCGATTCCTTTTAGGCACTCCCGACTGACCATCACCTCGACTTCGACAGTTGAAACGTTGCCTCAGGATTCGGTTGAGTTCTGCCGCAACGTGACCGTTGCTGAGGCGAAGCAAATTCTTTCGAGATATTCAGTGGAGATGATCGACTTTCGGAGGCCAACTAAACTCGTCCCGATCGGAGGGGTTTTGCGAGGCCTCAACAGCATGTTTTTCCGGGAAGGAGAATCAATCGTGGATACGGTTACGGAGGTGAACCACTGGATCCACGACCAGTTCGACTACGTTCCAGGAGCGACCGATATCACCACTCCGATTGACGAAGTAATCGAACTGCGCAAGGGCGTTTGTCAGGATTTTGCTCACGTGATGTTGTCTATCCTCCGAACGGGCGGGATACCCGCACGCTACGTCAGTGGTTATATTGAACCGTATGACCCAACCCAGAAGAAAGGCAGTGAACTGGTAGGGGCGGCTGCAAGTCACGCCTGGGTCGAAGTAGGCTTGCCCGGTGGACGTTGGTGGGGACTTGACCCAACCAACGATCAAGCGGCCGGGGAACGCCACATCAAAGTGGCTATCGGACGCGACTACAACGACGTCGCTCCCTTTCGAGGCACTTTTCGCGGCGTCGACGAACAGGATCTTGCAGTTAAGGTAAGGATCGAGCGACTGCCTCAGCAGTAAGCGGGTTACTCTAAGCTGCAGACTTTGGAGCCTCGTTTGGGCTCTTGTCGTCGGTCAGTAGCTCGACGAACTGTTTCATCGCCGGAGTGAGGACGCGTCCCTTCCGATGAATCAAAGCGATCGGACGGTGGAAGCTTTTCTTTTTAAACGGGATGGAACAGATCAGCCCGTTCTTCACCTCGTTTGCAATGGTTGAGGCAGGTAGAATTGCGAACCCGGCGTCTATTTCGACGGCTCTCTTGACCGTTTCTATGTTGTCGAACTCCATCTTTGGATCGAGCCCGACTCTTGCCTCGCGGAAAATCTCATCGGTTGCCTTGCGGGTGGGAATGTCCTTGTCAAATCCGACAAAATCATAGCCCTCGAGATCCCTTATGTTGATTTCCTTGTTTCTGGCCAGCGGATGGTTGGCACTTGTGGCCACGATTAGATCGTCGGTTTTAAACGGGATGACCTCGAGCTGCCGGTTCTTGATCGGAAAAGCGACCAAGCCTAGATCCACCGCATTGTGGAGGATGTCATCGTAGACATGGTTGGAGCGTCGGTACTCCACGTGAACGTTCACGGATGGAAACTCCTGCATGAATTTGGTCAGGTATTTGGGAAGCTCGTGGAGTCCTACACTGTAAATCGTAGAGAGCTTGATGTTGCCACTAATTACCTTTCGCATCTCCTGAATCTCGCAATCAAGGCGTTCGTAAAGGTTGAGGATTTCTTTGGAGGAATCGTACAGGAGGCGTCCCTCTTGTGTGAGCCGAAACCGCTTCTGGCTGCGGTCGACAATGAGGACGTTGAAATGGCGCTCCATTGAGCGTAGCTGCTGGCTGACAGCCGATTGGGTGATTCCGTTCAGCTTCGCGGCTCGGGAAAAACTCTCGCTTTCTACCAAATCTGCGAAGATTTTGAAGTTTTCAATATGCATAAGAACTGTGATCTACGGAGTAGCTTTTATAAAAGATCGGCGCATGATAAGGCACTCTTATGGTAAGTTACAATGAGTTTTTTGAAAATCTTTCGGGGCTTAGAGATCGCATTGACGAGGGCCTTCGGAAGTCCGGTCGAGCAGTGGGCTCGGTTTGCCTTCTTCCGGTGACCAAGAATCACCCACCGGAGGCGGTCGAATTTTGTCACCGCGCAGAGATCCATCGGGTAGGAGAGAATCGGGTCCAGGAGGCGAGCGGGAAGAAGGAATCCCTCGACCTGGATGAAATGAAGTGGGACTTGATCGGGCACCTTCAGTCGAATAAGGCAGGGGCGGCCTGTAGGACCTTCGATTGTATCCAGTCCGTGGACTCACTGAAACTAGGTGGCAAGATCAACCGCTTTCTGGAGGGCGAGAATCGGAAACTGGCCTGTCTGCTTCAGGTCAATACGGGCGAGGATCCCGGAAAATTCGGATTTACCGAGGAAGAAACGAGGGAATCGTTGAACGAGTGGATGAGCTGGGAAGCGTTGGAGGTCGAGGGCTTGATGACGATTGCCCCACTTGAAGGTGGGAGGGATGCAGCGGTCAAGGCCTTCGCCCGTCTCCGGTGCCTGCGTGACGAACTCTCGGCAGCCTCCGGCTTGCCACTTAAGGAGCTGTCAATGGGTATGAGCGGCGATCTGGAGGAGGCGATCCGCGAAGGCAGCACGATGGTTCGCGTGGGGTCAGCACTTTTTGGGGAGCGGTTTTACTAGGTCTGAAAGGATGTTCGCTGACCTCCCACAAAGCTGCAGGGAGAGATTGAAATTGAACGTTTGAGGACTCACCACCCTTGATATCCACGGATGGGTCGAAGGAATGGAAATTGAGACGATCATCTGGGGCGTGTTGCCCTTAGCCTTCTGTTTCGCCCTGGCACTTTGGAGCATCCAACTATCGCGGAAGAGAACAAGAGTCTGGAAGATAATTCTATCCGTTTTAGTTCTACTCTCTTTGACCTTTTCCGGGTTGATTCTCTTCAATATGATTCGGGAAGCGTGGCCAACGTTTATCCCGCATATAGTGATCGGTGCCGTTTTTGTCGTTCTGCTAATACAGCAGCTTTTTTCTTCATTGAGAGATCGTGGGTCTGACCAGTCGATGTAGTCGACCCGAGGTTTTCGTCCGGCCTTCTGCTTGAGTCCTTTGGCTTGGTTGCCTACTGTCCGCACCCGAAGCACAAAATGGAAGTACGACCGTATCGAGATTCAGACCAGGAGGCGCTCGTCCAGCTTTGGTTGGATTGCGGTTTGATAGCGTCCCAGAACCATCCAATTCGTGACATTCAGCGAAAACTAAAAGTAAACCCTGAGTGGTTCTTGGTTGGCGTGAAGGAAGATAAAATCGTTACCTCTTGCATGGTCGGATATGAAGGCCACCGCGGATGGATTAATTATTTGGCGGTAGCACCAAGCGAGCAAAGAAAAGGATATGCTGGAAAAATCATGAAAGAAGCGGAGCGTCTTCTCAGAGAAGCTGGATGTCCTAAAATCAATTTACAGGTAAGAAGTTCCAATTCTCAGGTCATCGCGTTCTACGAAAGTTTAGGTTTCAGTGATGACCAAGTCATCAGCCTAGGAAAACGTCTAGAAGTCGATGAGCCCTACCGAGTTCAACAGGGCTGTAGTGGCAACGTTTGATGGTTTGCTGAACTTGCACGTGGGGTGAAAAAATGAAACCGAAACCAACTTTCAAAGGCGGTCGCAACATAGCGATGAAAGTACCACCCCATCAGTATGAAGAAACGGTGCGTTTCTACCGAGATTTACTTGGACTGAAGCAGTTAAAGGAGCATTTGCCCGCAGTCGGTTTCGAGTTCGGACGAAATCATCTTTGGATCGACAGAGTTCCAGGCATGAGCCAGGCGGAAATGTGGCTGGAGATAATGACTGATGATATTTCCGCTAGTTCGGAATTTTTTAGGGAGGAGAATGTGACTCGCTGTGATGAAATCGAAGACTTACCAGATGGATTCGAAGCCTTCTGGATTTCTAGTCCAGCATCGATCATTCATCTTGTCTGCAAGGAAGTCGAATCACGGTAAGCGAAGAGTAGCCTTAGCAGTCCGTTCGATTAAACGGCTGCAACTGTTCTGCGCTGGCTTCCCCGCATCCTCTCTACTATTTGAGTAACAGAATGAAAATGGTAGTACTGCTAGTTGTTCTCGCGACCACTTTAGCCAAGGGGTCAACCGAGATAGTCTACCTTCCGTCTTTGTCGGAAATTGTGGTCAAAGAGGACACCCTTGGTCCAGAGTGGAAAAGAATCGACGGGCTGGTTATTCCCTTCTTCAAGGACCTAAGCGGACTTGATGAAGAATCCAGAAACCAGGCCCTTCTACTCAGAGACCGCTTTTTATCCAAGGGAGTGAATGGAGTGGCTGACTTTTCATTCAGCAAGCGAAAATTCCCTCTAGACACTGCTACCTGTCGGATCTTCGTTTTCGCGTCCCCCGGACACGCAAGAAAGTGGTGGGAACAGAAATACGAGTTCCCGGGATGGGAGGAGAAGTATGAAAAGCACCCGCATCCAAACGGTTTTTATCTGGATTCAAAGTCGGAATCGAATCCTAAGAGAATCATGCTGCTATCCAATTTGATGATTTCTTCCCACCACATACAGCCTGGGGATGAACACCTTGCACTTTTAAAGGCGATTCTAGAAGAGCTAAGGAGGTATGGCGTGAGTGAGTCGGGATAGGCAACTTCCGGGGTTAGGCGCGCCACTTTCAGCAACGACCATGAGAAAGAATAACCGGCTTTTGCTTTACAGTAGCCACCGGCAATCATGCTACGCTTAGGGGCGTTTGAGAAGTGGGTTGAAGACTAAAACAGCCGGAGAATCCAATGGAAATGGACGAATCCAAATACACGATTACAGAAAGAAGACCCACCGCTGAAGAGTTTATTGATCTAATTGAATCGGTCGGGTGGAGTCGGTACACGAACCGTAAAGCGATACCGGATGCACTTAATGGCACACTCGTCTCTTACGTGGCAACCTGTGGTCAGTCTGTGGTTGGGATGGGACGTTTGATTGGTGATGGATACCGTTTTGTCTATATCCAAGATCTCGTGGTTCATCCCGATCACCAAAGAAGAGGAGTTGGAAGTGCCGTGATGGATAGAATCGTCGATTACATTAACCGTAATTGTCCAAAGAAGACCTACGTCCACCTGTTCACCACAAAGAAGGATTCTCCTTTCTATTCTCGCTATGGTTTCAAAGGTCCCGAGCAGCCTTTTTCCGGAATGTCCCTCAAAAAATTCGATAAGCCAATCGAAAGGAAAGGGGACTAGGCGAAAAGAAAAATCACTAGAATAACTCCTAAAGCTACTGGCTTTCGGTTGATCTTCCCGATTACGGGTAAGCAATCGTGTTGATCAGGATACCGTCTCCACCTGTGAAAGGTGCGGTCCCGGCGTCGTTGAATGGCACTGGGGTCGCATCCACGTAGACATTGTTCCCCAAGCTGGCACCGCTGAAGATGAGTCCGGCTGATTGCATCTCCGCTCGGACCGCTGCAGCACCGGTTGTCTGGATGAAGTTGGAATCAATGGTCACTTCCTTGGGTCCTTGCGTCGAAACGTTGATCGCGTTGGCTCCCAGACGTGCGAGACTGTTACTAGTCACAACTGCGGACTGGTCCTCTGTGCTAAAGAGGGTCATCCGAATTCCATCTTGAGAGGTATCGGAAATAGTGTTTCCGGAGAGGAGGATGCTTGCTGTGGTGGAGTCGCTAGTCTCGATCTGGACACCTTGCTGGGCAACGGGTCCGATTTGATTATTTTGGATTTGGATGACCGCGTCGTGGTCATCCAGATACGAGCCACGGATACCGCTCGCGTTCCCGGTTGAGGAAATCAGGTTGCCGCGGGCTTCGAAGCGGCTCGAGGAGTTGTCGGATCCAGTGAAGAGAATGCCTTCCTCGGTTGTGCTCGAAATATTGTTGTTCTCTGCAGTTAGATTGACGATTGATCCAGATTCAGCGTTAGCGAAGATCCCAGCTATCCCTGTATCCGAAATTACATTACTATTAGCGACAAC
The DNA here is from genome assembly GCA_038744685.1 of Verrucomicrobiota bacterium. Classification (NCBI taxonomy): domain Bacteria; kingdom Pseudomonadati; phylum Verrucomicrobiota; species Verrucomicrobiota bacterium. The sequence goes on along the minus strand of JBCDMB010000003.1, from coordinate 225,781 downwards.
AGAAAGGACTCCGTTGTTCAGTCCGACCAATTCAATTGCTGCTGCTACCGTTTGAGCGAACGTGTTCCCCGTCACTTCAATGCTTGCGTTGCTATTGTTCGCAGCACGGAGGCGCGCTCCGTAAGTGCCGGAGTTACTCGTCACATTGTTGACGAGGGTGGCAGATAGATTACCCGTCCCAGCGGAACGAATGAGAAAACCTCCATCCGAAGTGTTGGAAGTTCCGTTACCGGAGAGCGATGCTGTGACGCTGGCCGTCCCCCCTGAACGGATGTGAAATCCGTTGTTGGTAGCCGTATCAATCGTATTGTTGTTAGCGATAACTTCTGCAGATCCAGCAGTTGCATTGATAAAGATCGCCGTTCCGTCGGTAGCGGAAATTTCGTTTCCGGAAACTTCGAGGGTCTGAGTGTTGGTGGCTTCGAAGGCGATCGAGACAGCGTTTGTAGTGCTGTTGTTGACCGAGTTTTGACTGAAATGGGTGTCGGACGCGGCTGAATTACTAACCTGCAAGGAAAGTGCGGACTGGTTGCTCTCTAGGACGTTGTTGCGCATCTCTGAGACCAGCTCGGCAGAGTCGGAAACGGCGAGGGTGAATACACTGTCTGGATCGTTTTCAAAGCGAGTGCCACTAACTTTGAGGGCAATGTTCGAACTACCGGAGGCCGCGGTGTCGACACCGCCTCCGTCGATGGACGAGTTGGCGAGGTTGGCTGTTCCTGAAGCTGTAGAGTCTGCACTCACGAAAAGCCCCGAGTTCGCAAGTCCCGACGCTCCGGTCCGTGTGACTGTAACGTCGAATGAGGCGCTGTCTGTGGCGTGGATTCGAACGGCGTTGCCTCCGAGGTTTTCGAAGCCGGAATCCGAGACCTCGTAAGTGCCTTCAGCCGAATCGGCAAAGTCGAAATGAATACCGTGGTTCCCAGCATTGAAGATTCCGTTGGATGCGAATGTCCCCCTGCCGGAGATGGTTCCGCGGTTGATTACTTGAATGCCCGTTCCCCCAATGGTGTCGATTCGGTTGGAAGAGGCGACGGCGTTCTCCACGTTTACGAAAGTGATCCCGGCAAAACTCGCTGCCGTGTGGCCCCCCGTGATTTCGTAGCCCCTGACGCTCCCCTCTGGAATGATAGGGGAGGCCGCACTGGCTGGAAAGGAACCGAATAGGAAACCGCCGTTTACCACCGGACCGGGAAAGGTTCCCCCGAACACGCCTCCTCCCTGGCCTTGGATAGGTATCGCGTTGGAGATGAAACGAACCGAATCGGTAACCGTCACATTCTCATTGTAAGGGCCGACTCCTCCTTGAGTCCACACGGTCCAGATTCGACCGGAAGCACCGAGGTTGGCAATAGCGAGATCGGCTCCGCTCTGTATAGAGTTCAGTGGGTTTTCAAAGGTGCCCGCGCCGCTGATCGAGCCACGGGAGGCGTCCACGAAGATCAAGCGTGAAGCGAGTAGATTGCTTCCTGTAATAGAAGTGGTTGTGCTAAAGGAGCTAACGGAAACTTGTCGCCTAGCTTCGTCCTCAATGAAGGGGGAATCTATGATGACGGACCGGTAGTTCCGTGGGATTCTCTCAACCAACCGGGATTGGAACGAGGCGTAGGGGTTATAGGCCTCTAGCTTCGGTCCCTCCGTCGCGTCGTGAAGTGGTTTGGAGCTCTCGGGAGAAGCCGGTCCACCTCCGATAGTCATTCGCGCCCTTGCCCCAAGGAACCAAGTCGATCCGAGAAGCTCTTCGTCCTGATACCAGGATGCATCGAGGAGAAGGAACGAAAAAGGCCTTGCTTCAATACGAGCTTTTGGACCGGAGATGTCTTCGCCAAAGGGATTGTCGAATGAGTAAAAACCTCCGTAAATCCGTATGGGAAACAGGGTCAGATTGTCCGGGATCAAGATGCCTGCTTCTCCATCAAATCCCTCCAATGCTCTCTCGTATTGTTCAAAGAATCGGGTAGTTGTCGTCCGGCGGGTTATTGTGGTTTCGGTGGTGGTAAAGGGTTGCACCACCGTAAAGCCGGTAGCAAAAGGTTGCTCGAAGGTCGTCGTGCTTGTGGTTGAAGAGTTGCTCGACGTTCTCGAAGAGGAGGTTTCGGCAATCTGGTTTTCCGTATCCTCAGGAAAGTAAGCGTTGATCCGCAGATCCAGAAAAGGAGACATCCACTCAAGGCCTGCACCGAACTGATTGTAGTCAAAATCCCGTGAGGAGCGGGTGAAGTCGTAAAAAACATTGGCACCCATGATCCAGGGAAAACTATCTCCAAGGAAAGTTCCTTGCCCGTGCAGGCTCCGGACTCCAAGTCCGACCGATCCGTTGTTGATGTCTTCTCCGTCTGCTAGTCGTGGTGCGACGAAAAAGATCGTACGATAGGACTCATTTCCGATTTGGTAGAATGGAACAAGGGCATCGATGTAGATGTCGGAATTGGAATCTGCGAGCGTGGCACCCACACCGACTACGGCTGGAGAGGAGTGCTTTAGCAAAGGGTTGCTCGCGGGGACCTCGTTTTGCCGGTCCATATTTGCAGTCTGCACCGTAGTTTCGGCAGGGACTGGCTCCTTTAGTGTAGCTGAGGGAATTGCACTCGGGTCAAATCCCGGAATTTCGAGAGTCAGCGGAAACAGGATGCTCTCGTCCCGATCCGCCGAGACTTCCCGGTCCCCTAACTCGGCGAGAATAGAAGGCTCGACTCCTTCTGGACTAGTCCCAACCGAATCGGCAGTAGGGGGTGCTGGAAAACCTGCTGCGGTATCAATCACCCCGTCGGTTCCTAGGGGTTTTTCTGGCTGGAGAAGGAAGGTCGGTCGATCTTCGGATGCAGAGGCGATGTCCGAAAAGCCCGCAGACTCTCCAGCGGTCGTCTCCACATGCTCCGGAGAAGGAGCCTCGGAGAACTCTGCGGGAACTGATGAGGTATTTGATTGAACGGCAACTTCAGTGGGTAAAATCGCGGGAAACTGCACGGCTACATCATGAGGAGCGGTTTCACTTCGGTTACTCAATGAGGAAGGTGTGGCATCATTTGGGACCGTTTCTACGGTCGCTACAGGACGTAGCTCTTCGACTTCGGGAGATTGTTCTTCGGCAGAGATACCAGTGAGTGGATCGAATACCCGGTCCGAGACAAAACGGTAGCCGGTGAGAGGAGAGGGGCTTTCTTCGGACTCTATGGTTTCAGTGTCTGATCCCTTCGACTTAGAGGCGGATTCAACGTCTGGCTCTTCTGATTTAGCGGCGATTTGGAAGATGATAGAGAGGACTAATGCAGATACAGCTAAGCAGGAGAAAGAGTATTTTCCGAAAGTCTTCACAAAATCTGTTGGAGGATTTATCGGCTAGAATGAACGAATCGGCAAGGATTTACAAAGGACGCGAGGATGTCCGTTTGCCCACCGACCGCGGTTGAGCGATGAGTTGGGCACTTCGACACGGCCGGTCACGTCGTAGGCAAGTGCGCAGCGCGTCGCTTCGCCTCGTTGGAGGCCACAATCATCTTAGTCTGATAGTTCAAACAAACCGCAAGCACTCTAAACGAACCTTCCTGAATTCGGTATCACCAGGGCATCCTGTTTGAACTGCCTTGCCGGGATTTGTTACGGCCGAGTTAGAGTTCTCCAAACAAATCCAGGCAAATACTCCGCAAACCGTCACTTCTGCTCCAAAGAAGTCTCCATCTCCTTGGAGAGCTCTTCCGCAAGATCGCTCAGCAGTTTCTGGTAGCCTTTCAAAAAGGTTTTCGGTTCATCAGGATTCCAGATTTCCTTTGGTTTTACCGCAACAGCCGGAAGCATGTTTGCACCGTATGTCCCTGAAACCGAGACCTCTGCGACCGCGATACCAGAACCGTCCGAAAGGAGATTGAAGCGACCCAAGTACACGTTGATCCGAGTGCTCGGATGGAAGGCCTCATCCGAAGAAAGGGCGATTGCCAACTCACGCCGAACAGCGCGGTTAAGGGACTCTGCCCAGACGAAGTTAGGGAAGCTATACAGTCTTCCATTGGGGTCAGAATACCAAATGGTGCCCTCATTGAGATAGGAGGGAAGTGAGACTTCGAAGACAGGTGCCGCGAAAGAAGAGCCTGAGTCGATATGCTCCTCAAGAATCAAGGTAAAGCGTTCAGCGGTGTCGCTAACCGGCTGAAGGCTTACGCATCCGGTCATCCCGACCGTTAACAGAGTAAAAAATAGGAATGGCTTCATGGCTGTTGTTTTCCAAAGATAAGGGCGTTGGGATGGCGCCGAAGAAACTCGAGAAGCGACTGGAAGGCCGCGGTTGCTGAGCGAACTTCGTCGAGAGTTTGGTCAAGGCCCACGATTGGGCCGCTGCGGTTTTTGATGAGGAGGGAAACATCATCAAGCATTGCGCTGATTTGGCCTGTCGTGTCGGCAAGCTCACGGATTAGATCGGATAGTGGTTTGCCGAGGTTTCCTTTACCTTCTTGAATATCGACCAGTGCTGATTCGAGTGAGGAGGCCGTCTCCGTAAACTGGATGACCATGTTTTCAATCTCACCTGAATCGATCAAACCCTGCACAGAAACGAGGACACTGTTTACGTTCTCAGCAAGTTGCTCAGGCTCAATCTGCAATACTACGTCGTTCAGAGTAACGAGAAGAGCGTTCAGATTGTTTCCCAACTCTGGAAAGTCGATCTCGCTGACGTCGTTGATGATCTTCATGCTCTGGTCAGTGACGTCCGAAAGAAAAGAAGGAAGAGAGGGGATGTAGTGAAGGTTACCGTTGATGATCCACGGCTTCTCTGTGTTTGTCCCCGGACGAAAGTCCAGCTCGATGAAGAGCTGGCCCGTGAGGAGACTGGCGGACTCCAATTTTGCAGTCAGTCCGTCACGAATGGCGTTCTCGTAGGTTTCCTTATCCGCAAGATTTTCAAAGATCCCCAAGTTTTTCTGCAGATTGGTCATATCGATCTCGTAGGTCACCGGGATTCCGTCTGCGGTAATCTGCTCTCCCAGGCTGAGACGAATATCGGTCACCTTTCCAACCTCGACTCCTCGAAAACGGACAAGAGATCCTTTCGAAAGGCCGCGGACAGATTCTCCGAAAAACGAGACCATGTGCACTTGTTTTTCGAATAGGTTGGTGAGTCCGAAAAAAAACAGGCTGCCGATAAACAGGGCGATCGCCACTATAATGAAGAGTCCGATACGAAACTTCAGGATCGTTGGATTCATGATGCGTTTGCCGATTCCGGCTTCTTGCGGTTTAGGAAGTCACGGATTCCCGCGTAGGTCGATTCTGTTTTCATGATTCTGGGATCTCCCACCTCGATTTGCCTCTTGGTGGCGGCATCTAGAAAAACGCATCGGTCTGCGATGCTGAAGATGCTCTCCAGTTCGTGGGAGACGATGATGGTCGTCGTGCCGAGGCTGCTATTGAGTTCCAGGATGGTGTCGTCGAGCTGGCTGGAGGTCAGAGGGTCTAGCCCTGCAGAGGGTTCGTCGAAAAAGAGAATAGAGGGATCGAGGGAAAGTGCCCTCGCGAGACCAGCCCTTTTCATCATACCACCACTGATTTCATGGGGAAACTTAGCCGTAGCGTTCGAGAGGCCAACCAGACTCAGTTTGTACTCAGCAATTTCGAGTAGGTTCTTTTCGGAAAGACTAGTGTGAATACGAAGAGGCAAAGCGACGTTCTCCTGTAGCGTCATCGAGCTAAAAAGGGCACCACCTTGATAGAGAACTCCAGTATCCCGAAGAATGGCTGCTTGGGTGGTTGGATCGTTATCAGAGAAGGGCTTGTCTCCATAATGAATGGTTCCCGAAACAGGAGGAATGAGGCCAATCAAGGTCTTGAGGAGGGTACTTTTTCCTGAGCCGCTACCTCCCATGATGAAGAAAATCTCTCCCCGGGCGATTTCCAGATTGATTCCTTGCATGATCGGCTTTCCGCCGTAGCCGATGTTCAGGTCGGACATTTGGATCGCTGGATTCTCTCCGCTCATATGCCGAAAATGCTGAAAACTACCGCGAAGAGTGCGTCCGCGATGATGATCCAAATGATGGAAGTGACCACTGCAGAGGTTGCTGCCTGACCAACCGACTCGGCACTCGAACCTGCTGCCATGCCCCGATAGCAGCCGGTCAACGCGATAATTCCACCAAAAAAGACGCTTTTTACCGTCCCCGAAAGGAAGCTACCCCAGCCGAGTGAGTTACTGGTGCGGTCGAGGTATTGAACGGTAGTCAAATCGAAGAAACCAGTAGCGACCAGAAGTCCGCCAAAGACTCCGGAGAGGTTCGCTAGAAAAGCCAGTATGGGCATCATCAGGACGAGAGCGAGAAATCTGGGCAGGACGATAAAGTCAAAAGGGGATACACCCATGGTCTGGAGTGCGTTGAGCTCGTCGTTTGCTTTCATGCTGCCGATTTGCGCGGCAAATGCTGATCCAGTTCTCCCAGCAATAATGATACCCGTCATCATGGCTCCCATCTCGCGGAACATTGCGAGAGCAACAAGGTCAGCAATGAACACGTCGGCACCAAACTGGACGAGTTGCATGGCACCGACAAAAGCCATGATCAGACCAGTGAGGAAGCTGATCAGAAAAACAATTCCGATCGCTCTCCCTGTGGTTTCCCAGAGAAGGGCGAGGAAATCTGCGCTCTGGTAGATGGCCTTGCGCCGAACGAATCGAGAAAGGCTTTGGGCCATTTCCCCGAGAAAGACACAAAAGGAGGAAAAGCCTTTCCAGTTAGTAAGACCCCAATCTCCGAGGCGAACAATCGGACCTTCCTTATCCGTCTCAGTGACGAGATCGGTGCCGCCCGCATTCTCGCCAGCCCGATCCAGAAGCGCTTCGACGGAAGATGAGAACCCTTCAAGCCTAACCACGCCACTCTTTTGAGTCACCAAGTTCCTCAACCGTTTTAAATGGAGAATGAGCGCACTGTCCCACAACTCAATGGAACTACCGTCTACGATCACCGATCTGCCTGTAGAGATTTGGTTTGAAATGTCAGGTAGATCTGGCTGTGAGCCCTGGATAGTGAAAGAGCCGGAAAGGCGGATGCGCAGCGCGGTTTCGGAATCTTCTACCGAGTAGACGGGTGGAGAGTCTTGTAAGCTGTCTTCTCTTGCTCTCACAGGCCGAATGCCGAGGTCACCAAAAGTTTTGCAAAAACTGTCATGAGAATCAACGCTGCGGGATAGGCAGTCGCATAGCTGACGATTGGAATGGGGGAGTCAGTCTTGGAGCTGATCACTCCCAGAGCCGGAGTAGAGGTCATGGCACCGCAAGTTCCTCCCAGAGTTTGTAGGAAGGTGAGACGGAGAAAGCGTCGACAGAGATAAAACGCTAGGCAAAGAGGAAGCAGGACGATCAGAGCCCCAGCAAAAAGTAAGGTCCATCCCTGGGTTTCGAGAGTATCCACTATTTGGGCACCTCCCTGTATCCCTGCAGCCGCGAGGAAAAAAGCGAGGCCGAACTCTTGAAGGAGAAGGCGGGTAGGCCGTGGGATGTAGCCAGTGAGCCTGCCAACTCGTCCGAAATGGCCAAGAATGAGGCCTACCAGAATCGGTCCACCAGCCAGTCCGAGAGTAACGGATCCAGATCCCGGAAGGGCGAAGGGAATCATTCCGAAGAGGATTCCGAGTGAAAGGCCTATGGTAAGAGAAATCAGATCGGTCTCGCCCAGACTTTGCGGGCGATGCCCTACGGTTTCGGCAAACGCAGCCAGTTTGTCTGGTGGGCCTACAGCAGTGATCTGATCTCCGTTTTCGATCCGGGTGGTGCCGGAGGCTACGAACTCGTAGTCCATCCTTCGCACCCTGGTAATGATGACTCCATGTTCCCGGAGAGGATCGATTTCCCGAAGGATCCTTCCGACTACGTTCTTCCCGGTCACCAAAAGTACCCGGCGCTCATTTCCCGCTCCATCAGGCACCCGCTCGCTGCTAGCCTCTCCGAGGTAATCAACGGCGATCTGTAGTTCGCGTCCTTTTCCGACGAGATAGAGTTTTTGTTCGAGGCGAAATTGATCTTCGTAACTCAGTGGAACCAGTTGGGTGCCCCGCATCACCCGGGAAACATTGACCGAGTCAAGAACAGTAAGACCGCTATCGGATATGCGTTTGCCAACCAGGTTTGGGTTGGTGACGCGAACCAGCACGGTTGCTACGGTTTCTTCTTTCTCTTCTTCCCGGGATGCCTGCTCTTCCCGTTTGAGATCCACTTTGAGAATCCGCGGAAGAAGCTGAACGAAGAGAACCACCGCGATGACTCCGAACGGATAGGAAATTCCGTACCCGACCACAAGGTTCGACCTACCTGCCGTGTCGAGCGCTTCGGTTGCAGCTGCGAGGGCTGGTGTGCTAGTGAGGGCTCCTGCAAAGAGACCGCCGGCAAGATCGGCCGGGATATTGAACAGCCAGCCTACCACCAAGGTCACTACAGCACCGAGGGTAACGACGACCAGAGAGAGTTTCAGAAGGGAAAGTCCCTCCCGTTTCAAAGAGGAAAAAAAACGGTTGCCTGCTCCCACGCCAACGCAGTACGCGAACAACAGTAACCCGATGGTTCCGGCCCCTTCCGGGACAGAGTAGCCGAAATGGCCAGCCGCCAGAGCAAAAAATAGGACCCCTGAGGTCCCCAGGGTGATTCCTCCTACGGAAATTCGTCCAAGAGCCATCCCTGCGCCGACAAGCAGAAACAGCAGGAGATATGGATTTCCGAGTGTCGTTTCGATAAAGCCGGTTTCTGGCATGCTCGCCCAATCCAGTAGACGGCGACTCCTGTGGATGCAATCGGGAAAGCGACTGACTGTCTTGTCATAAAGTGCTGAAGTCTGTTAAACTAGGGCTTTCTTTTAAGTACGTGAATGCTGAGCTGATCTTTCTGGTGTTTGAAATCGGATTGCTGATTGCAGTGGTTGGATTCGGGTTTCGTTTCGTGATTTACGATGAAGATGGCCCCAATTTGGATTCTCTCTACGTCCGGTATTTCAATGGTCGCGTGCGAAAAAATCATGCTGAGTTTACCCAGACCGTTGGATGGCTGATGCTCAGCATCGCGGTAGTCTACATGGGCTTTCTAGTGTGGAATCAGTTTTCACCGCTTTCGCTCTTTTGGATAGGAGATTAGATTGATGGTTTCAAAGATTGTAGAGGCTCCTGAAGGTGTATCGGCCCAACGAAATACGAAAGGGATCGCAAAACCGATTCCTACACCGAATTCGGTGCTAGCAGCCCGTTTGCAGCTGCAACCGTAGTTTTCTTGCAGATTCGGTCTCCGTTACGGTGCGTAAAATCATCCACATCGACATGGACTGTTTCTACGCAGCTGTCGAGATGCGCGACCGGCCGGAGTTACGCAAAATTCCTCTCGCGGTTGGTGGAGGCGGTAGAAGAGGGGTTGTCTGCACCTGCAATTACCGGGCGAGGGGTTTCGGAGTTCGCTCTGCGATGCCAAATTTCATAGCGGTTGAACGTTGCCCAGACTTGGTTTTCGTTCGGCCGCGGTTTCACCGATACCAGGAGATTTCAAGCGGCATTCGAGCGATTTTTCGTTCCTACACTGAGCTGGTCGAGCCGCTTTCTTTGGACGAGGCTTATCTGGATGTGACTCATCTTGATCGCCCGGCGACTGACGTTGCTACTGAGATCCGGGAGCGCATCCGGGAAGAGTTTCGGCTTCCCAGCTCGGCTGGAGTAGCACCAAACAAGTTGCTCGCCAAGATCGCCAGCGATTGGAAAAAGCCGAACGGGCAGTTTGTTATTCGGCCAAACCGGATTGATTCCTTCATGAGAGAGCTTCCCGTTCGGAGCCTTTGGGGTGTTGGAAAAAGAGCTGAGGAAAAACTTCAGAAAATGGGTTGCGAGACGTGCGGCGATCTTCAGGCGTTTGAACTCCCTGAACTCGAGCTGACCTTCGGGCGATTTGGTTCTGATCTTTACTTTCAGTGTCGGGGAATCGACGAGCGGTTGGTTCAACCCTCGCGAATCCGCAAATCTCTGAGCAATGAAAGAACCTTTCCGGATGAGGTGACTAGTGAGGCAGAGTTGGTGGAGCGCATTCAGGATCTACATGAGGAACTTTGGGCAGATTTGGAAACGCGTCCGGAGCTCCGGGAGAGGATATCCGGGCCCTTTGTGAAGGTAAAGTTTTCCGACTTTTCTCAGACGACCGTCAGTCGAACGGGTATGCCGTGGGATTTGCCGAGCTTCATTTCGCTTGGGAAGGAGGCTTTTCAGCGGAAACCAAGAGGCGCCCGACTCATCGGTTTGGGTGTGAGATTCAGCGAAAGGGCGACGGTTCTCGAGCAAATGCTCCTACCCCTTGGGCCGGACTCGGTTTGAGCTCCAGCTCCTACGACTCCTCGAATTTCTTTTCGAAGAGATCGGTCATCTCAGATTTCATTGTGCTGGTGTCACCGCCAGCGGTGGAAAATTTTAGAACAGAACCGGGTCCTGCGGCCAGCATCATCAGGCCCATGATACTTTTTCCGTTCACCTTTTCTCCATCTTTTTCCACCCATACATCCCCTGAGAACCGATTGGCGATGCGAACGATCATAGCTGCCGGACGAGCGTGAATCCCCATCTTGTTGGAGACGGTTAGAGAGAAGCTCGCTGAGCTTTCCGGCTTCCCCGCTTCAGATTGATCGGCAACTGGTGACGTCATATGGCTGGAGATGGAGAAAATCGAAATGGTGTTCGCGATGCAATGGTTTTTCACGTGTGCAGTTTCGCTCCTGTTCCAGAAAGCCGGGCCGAGCAGGTTTTAAACCTTCTGAAGTCGGTGCTAGTCTTCTACCGCAGGCACCCCTAAAGGGTCTTCGGTAATCGCGAGGAGTTTCTTTTCGAGGAAACTTCGAGCAGACTCCATATTCGTATATTGCTCCAGTTCAGAAAATTCAACGAGATCGGTTCGAACGATTATCCGTTTGAACGGTTTTGGAAGGTAGAATCTGTCCCAGGACTTGACTCGCCACGCATTCTCGAAGGTCGCACTGAAAAGAAGAAGGGGGGACCTCGCTTCCCGAGAGAAGAACACTGCTCCCGGACGGAGGGAATAGATCGGGCCGCGAGAACCGTCTGGAGTCAGGCAAAGATCCTCACCGGAACGGTGGACTGCCAACATCTCGCGGGCGACTCTTGAGCTACGGGTATGAGCGGATCCTCTCACGATTGTAGTCCCAAGCATATGGAAAATCGCTGCGGGCCAAGCACCGTCTTTACTGGTGCTTGCGATTGCCGACATCCTGTAGGGCCTTGCAAACTTCTTCTTCGCAATCACTGCCAGAAAAATATGGTTGTGCCAGAAAAGGAAAAGGGCGGGCTCTTTCACCGAACGAACGAGATCGAGGGACTTTTGATCGATCTCGAGACGGAGGGTAAGGGACCAGATTTTGATCAACAGGAAGGCGGGATAGAGCAGTAACTTTCGAAAAAAGGACGGTTCGTAGACAGGAACTTCGGTGTTCCCGTAGCGAGCAGTCGTTTGTTCGCCCCGCGGCACTAGTCAAACGTGCGGTACTTCCCGTTGTTTCTTCCTGCGATCGAACGCATACCGGAGCCCACTCTATCGTCGTCGATATTTCTTGGATCTGGAAAACGCACCGTGTGAATCCGAACCTCTTCCTCCATCTGGTCCTGACGATCGCCGATCAAATCAAGGACCTCTCGCAGAGGAACGGCTCGGTTCGCTTGATCAAAGTAACCTCCATCGGAAATCAGGAAAATACTATCGGGATTCATGTCGAAAGCTCTGCCGAGGATGGGAATAATACCGGACGTGCCGTTGGGCCCTGAAACCGCTCCGCTAAGAGAAGCTGATGCATCGGAGGGAAATTTCTCAATCAGCCATTGGACGGCGCTTTCCTTGTTTGAAACCGTTGCCGTGACCATTGTGTCGCGCAGGACGAGAAACGTCCTCCGGTGAAGGATCACATTGAAGAGAGTATTGGAGTTTAGCTTGTTGATCAGTGAGATGGTTTCGTTCTTTACCTCTTCCATACTGAATCCTGCGGACTCAGCGGCATTGAAGACAGAAGTCGCCACATCGACAATAATCACGACTCGTTTAACAGAGTCATTGATGCCTAGAAAAGAGATTGAGGAAGCCTCACCAACGAGACCATCCATCATTCCTCCAAGACCGGAGTTCCCGAACATGGCGTTTCCAATCGGGCTTGGGTTGTCGGGAACGATGGGGGTGAACTCCATTGTCGGTAGCGCAGGTAATTGAGGGAGGTTGTCCGGAGTCAGCCGCTCCACCTGGATTTTCTCCATTTGCATGGGTGAAGGAGCCGATTGCTGAAACTCAGCTACCGCCATTTTGTGCTGTAGCTCTCTTTGGGGAAGGTAGATCGTCTTTTTGGCGACAAATTTTGGGTCTTCCCGTGCCGATGGGACGAGAACAACTACGAAAAGCGTCATCGCTACCAGAAGGACCTGAATGACGATCGCGAGGAAGAGCGGGCCAACTAGACGCCGTCGCCTCGCTCCCTCGGAGTCGGTAATTGCGTTTTCATTGAGAACCTCAGGCATACCAGACTCCGGAGTTTGCTTGGATCAGTTAGAAAAGGCGAATCTAAAGCGTAATTGACGCGCTAGGTTTTTTTCTGTGAGGCAAATAAGAACTCACTTGACTCGATTAATCCGCGCGGGATGATTGTCGGTTTTCCCGGAGGGGTAGTAGCTCAGTTGGTTAGAGCGCCGGCCTGTCACGCCGGAGGCCGCGGGTTCGAGTCCCGTCTATCCCGCCACCCCATGCTGATCCCCCAATCGGGTTCTCGTGAAAAAGATGGTGCGGGTAGACGGAATCGAACCGACATCATCAGCTTGGAAGGCTGAGGTTTTACCACTAAACTATACCCGCGGGGAATGGGGATCCTTGTTGGAATAGAGCTGGAGTCAAGCCAGCAACCGAGGAGGATCCTGCTTATGGTTAAAGCTTGTTTGCAGCGAATGCTCTAAAAGCCCTGTTTCTGCAGTTCGGATTGGAGCGACGCCTGAAAAGCCTGTATATCCTCCTCGCTGGGTTGGTAACCTTCTTCGGAGGGAACAAGGCGGAGCTGGCCCATTTGATCGAGCATCCATTGTGCAGATTTGGCGTCTGAAAAAGTAACCGATCCGCTGACTACTGCTCCAGGCCGGGTGATTTTATCAACGGAAACGGAAACGCGTCCAGATCCGGCAGCGCCGTCGAAACCAGCATCTTCGAGTTCGACGGTTTCTGCACTCTCTTCGGCTGAAGGTTCAGTTTCGCCATCCTCTTTCGGATCGGTGGATTCATCATCTGTCAGCTCAACGTTGAGATCTTCGACCAGGAAACGAACTTCCATGTAGGTCATTTTGACCCCGAATTCCGACGACAGCTTTTCCTGAATAGCGGACAAAGAGTCACCATTTGCCGCCCACTGGGAGACGAGTTCCTTTTGAGAAGAATCTAGTTCCATTAAGACGACCTACTCTCGGAAAGTTGTTTCGTCAAATAGTCTATGCTCCTGCGCATGGCAGGGTCCTGGTCCATCATATTCTCCACCGCACGGATCGCGTTGATAACGGTTCCGTGGTCCCTGCCGCCAAACGCGTCTCCAATCTGAACGAGAGAATGATCGGTCATTTGACGGCTTAGGTACATCGAAACCTGCCTCGGGACTACAATTTTAGCGGGACGTCTTCTACTGAGAAGATCGGCGACCCTCAGATGGTAGTAATCTGCCGTCTTCTTCTGAATTTTCTCAATAGTCACTTGGTTGAGGAGCTCCTCCTGAAGGACATCTGAGAGCAAACGTTCGACGACCTCGACCGAAAGAGGATCCCGGATGAGAGCCGCGTAGCCTGCCACCCGTGTGAGGGCGCCCTCCATTCGACGGACGTTTCTCGAGACTTTCTCGGCTAGAAACCCAAGAACGTCTGCTGGAATCTTGACCTCCAAAGAGCGTGCCTTCTTCGAAAGAATCGCGAGGCGGGTGTCGAGGTCCGGGCACTGGATATCAGCGACCAGTCCCCATTGAAACCGCGAGACAAGTCTGCTCTCTAGCCGGGCAATCTCGCTTGCGGGCCGATCGCTGGTGAGGACAATTTGCTTCTGATTCTCGAAGAGCTCGTTGAAGGTGTGGAAAAACTCTTCTTGGATCCTCTCCCGCCCCGAAAGAAAGTGAATGTCATCGATCAGGAGGATGTCCGCTTTGCGGAATCTACGACGGAATGTTGTGAGCTTATTCTCCTGAATCGCAGTAATGAACTTGTTCGTAAATTTTTCCGTAGAAATGTAGGCAATTTTAGCGTTAGGACGGGCGGAAACGACCTGATGGGCGATCGCGTGCATCAGGTGGGTTTTTCCGAGGCCGGTGTCGCCGTAGATAAAGAGTGGGTTGTAAGCACGTGCCGGGGCGTTGGCCACCGCTATAGAGGCAGCGTGAGCTAGTTGATTACCGGATCCTACGACAAAGTTGCGAAAGGTATTCTTCGGGTTGATCCCTGAAAGCGACGCTGTGGTTTTTGAAGACGCGGACTCATCGGTTTGAAGCCGATCAGCAGAATCCGGGTTGGAGGGTTTTGGAACTCGGTTGCTTTCCTGTCGATTCTTGGCGGAATTTTGTTCCACTTCAATAATCACCTTTCTAGGACCGCCAAATACCTCCGCGACCTCTGCGTGAATCACCTCCAGGTAATTGTCCTTTAGCCAGATTGAGACGAAGTCATTGGGTGCAAGGATCCTGATGGTCTCATCGGTCGCATCAGAAAATGAGAGCGGTTTAAACCACATCTCGAAAATGTCCGGATTTAAGCGGCTTTTGAAGCGTTCACAGGTGGCATCCCAAAGGGTTGAGGGCTGGGAAATAGAAGACATTGGAAACAAAAATGACTAAAATTGTTAACAGAGGAAAGAGGGGAATGTAGGGTGCCTAGCCTGAAAAGCGTAACCCACTGTGAACTAGGAGGTTCGAAGATGAAACGCTGCCTTGCTCAACGTACCTGTCGTCCGAGGCGAGGGGTGTCTTCGAATCTTCTAAATAGTTCATTTTCAGTATTTTAACGAATTTATCAGGCGCAGGAATGGTTCAATTGAGACTTTTTCAAAGACTTTTGGTTTCTTGTCGCCGAGAGGACCTTGAGACTTCTACCAAACGTCATTCACCTGATCATCCTTGGACGTCGTAGGGTTGCAAGTCGAAGTTACGCACAAGTTATTCACAACGGTTTTGCGGATAACTTTTGATCTTTTCGGTTGCCAGAATCGCCAACCGGGCCCACTAGGGCCGTGTAAAGGCAGAAACTACGGGTTCCGGTTCACTCCTGGAAAAAACTCAACTTCGGATGCCGTCATGGATCTGACCGCAGGTTTAAAGAAAGAACACCTGTTTTGAATCTCCCAAGGGAAGCGCCTAATCGAAGGTCAACTGACCGTTCCGGCCATCTGCCGAATTAGCCGTTCATTGAACTCCTTCGCCGAATCGTGGCCGAGAAGGCGGAGTGCCTGAACCATTGCAGCCACCTCGACCAGGCGAGCTAAATCCCTCCCTGGACGAACCGGAATGATGCTGTGAGGTATCTTTTGATTGAAAATCTCCATGTGTCGTTGCTCGAGACCAGTCCTGTCCTCCTCGATTCCAGGGGTCCAACTCACAAATGAAATGACTAGGTCGAGTCGTTTCTCGACTCTCACGGAATTGACACCAAAAAGCTTCGCTATGTCTATAATCCCGATACCGCGACACTCCATGTAGCCTCTGCTGAGTTCGGAGCTCGTTCCAACGATCTCGTGGTCTCGAAGTAATCGCAGATGAGTGAGGTCGTCAGCGACCAGACTGAAACCTTTCTCGATTAGGGCGAGTGCGCATTCACTTTTACCGATACCGCTCTCTCCTTGGAGTAACGTTCCGATGCCGCGAATATCCATTAGGGTACCGTGGATGGTTTTTCGCGGAGCAAACCTTTCTTCAAGGATCAAGGTGGCCTCAGTCGTGAGTGTCTTCGACTTGAGCTTGGATCGAAACAAAGGGATCTTATGTTCTTTGGCGATTTTAAGTAGCAGGGGGGTAGGAGCAAGGTTCCTGCTGATGATGATACAGGGAATGTTCTTTTCCGCTATCTTGGTGAGTGCCGGTTCAATTACCTTGGGATCGTTGTCTCTAAGGTGTCCCATTTCCCCGGCACCAAACAACTGGATCCGGCGATGGGCAAAGAATCGGAAGTATCCTGTTAACGCGAGCGCCGGACGGTTGAGACTCTTTTCTCCAATGATTCTATCCAACCGTTCCTCGCCGCTAATCAGCTCCAGTTTGAGTGGCTCGCGACAGGATTCGTAAAACTCCCGAACCGAGATACTTTCGATGATTTTCTCAGTCGGTTTCATGGCTCTTTAGAGTGACAGTGAAGAGGGTGGCCTGACGAGGGAAAAAGCTTGCGCCTAGAATGGGGGTCGGGGGGTCCAGTCTTCTCAAGCTTGAAAGCCTTCGCCTAAATAAAATTTTCGGGCGGACGGATCGTTGAGAAGAGTGTTCCGATCTCCTTCGCAAAGGACTTTCCCCTCGTAGAGGAGGTAAGAGCGGTCGGTGATCTCAAGCGTTTCTCTCACATTATGGTCGGTAATTAAAATTCCAATACCGATACCTTTCAGATCACGAATTACCGACTGAACGTCATCAACACTGATCGGATCAACTCCGCTGAATGGCTCATCCATCAGCAAAAACTCTGGCTTAGTGGCCAGTGCTCTGGCGATCTCGAGGCGTCGGCGTTCACCTCCGCTTAAGGTGTATGCTTTTTGGTAGGCAATCTTCTCCAGTCCGAATTGAGCAAGCTTTTCGTCTGCAGATTCTTCCCGTTCCTTCTTGGAAAGTCGCATGGTTTCCAGAACGGCAATGAGGTTTTCTCGAACTGTCATCTTCCGGAATACCGAAGCCTCTTGAGGAAGGTAACCTATTCCCTTGCGAGCGCGTTTAAACATGGGAAGTGAGGTGACATCTTTTCCCCTCAAAAGAATATTGCCCTCCGTCGGTTGGATAAGACCGACAATCATGTAAAAGGTGGTGGTTTTGCCAGCACCGTTCGGTCCGAGAAGACCGACGATTTCACCAGATTTAACTGAGAGCCCTACGTTATCGACGACACGACGCCTGCCAAAGTCCCTCGTGAGACCCTCAGTCTCGATGGATATCGATTGATTTGAATCACTCACCAGACTTGTCGGATCGAATCACCTCGAGCGAGGGGAGCTCGACCTGAGTGCGCGAACCATCCGGTCCGGGTTCTATTGAGATCCTGCGATCTTCGCCGTGAAGGGTCATACGGTAACCGGAAATCGTTCCGTTCTCGTCTCTCACCTGCGGACTCTCTTCGAGGAACACTTCATCGCTTTGCGGATAGATGATAGCCTTTCCTGCTGTAGCGATTCGAATGCCCTGTTGAATCTGGACATTACCAATAGCCTCGATCACGGCGATTGCTCCAAAGTCATCTTCTCCTTCGGAGTTGGTCCGGACTTCCATACGATCACATTTTGCCGTAAAATCTGCACCGACGATCGAAACGGATCCATCGAAGATAAACAGATTTCCTTCGTCTGTATTGATCACTTCCAGTCGATCACTGGAAATCACCGTGGACTGTCTTTGGGGAATCTCTTCCTCTTCCCGATCAGCCGGTAGTGTTGTGACGAATACAAACAGCAGGAGTAAGGAAAAACCGAGAAGTCTCATTGGGAGACCGTTCCTATTTGAGAATTCGGTCGATCGCCTCATCGAAGGTGACCCGGGCACCCCGCCTGATGTCGATGCGTCTTTCAGCTCCCTTCCATTCCCAGTCCTCTCCCTCGAGACTATATCCAGCTCCTTGAACGAAAAGAAGTCCTTCACCGGAAGCAGAGTTGTCCTCAACAAAGATATTTGCGCTTGGACTTCGCAAGACGGTGTCTTTTCCGCTGGCGGTTGATGTGACCGCGAGCTGCATTTCAATGACGCGGATGATACTGTCGCTCAGGAACACTGCCTCGTTACCGGAAAGATCCCACAGTCGAAGGCCGCGATCGTTGAATTTTCGAAAGGTAAAGGACTGGACCTTGGCGTCTGGCTTGATTTCGGCAGATGCAGGCAGAACCGGCGCGATGAAGACGATCGCAACGAAGGCAAAGCACGTCAATTGTTTGAGAGTACTTCGGGATTGCTTCATAGGGATAAACTAGTTGGTTCAGGATGAATGGCAACGGTGGGTTTGCCCTATTCGCAAGAATCGGTCAGGGTAGAAAAATGGCTAATTTAGGAGATCTTCGGCGTGAGTATTCGAAGGCTGGTATGCGGCGGGAGACCTTGGAGTCGGATCCTTTCAGTCAATTCTCATTGTGGTTTGAACAAGCGCGGACGGCTGACCTGGTGGAGCCAAACGCACTATCGCTGGCGACGGTAAGTCCGGATGGAGCTCCTACCCAGCGAATGGTGTTGCTGAAGGCTTATGATGAGAAGGGGTTTGTCTTTTTTACAAACTACCGAAGCCGGAAGTCAGGTCATCTGTCTTCAAATCCAATGGCTTCCATACTCTTTCCTTGGGTTTCTCTTGAGCGTCAGGTGATCATCGAAGGAGCCTGCGAAAAGATATCCACTGCGGAGTCCTTGCATTATTATATAAGCCGCCCGAGAGGAAGCCGGATTGGAGCTTGGGTGTCCGAGCAGAGTTCGGTGATTTCCTCGCGCAAGGTGATCGAAATGAAGTGGGAGGAGATGAAGAAAAAATTTGGAGAGGGAGAGATTCCTCTCCCGGATTTTTGGGGTGGTTATCGGCTCGAGCCAAAACGGTTTGAGTTTTGGCAGGGGCGACCAAGTCGTCTGCATGATCGGTTCGAATATCGCAAAAGCAGTGCGGGGATTTGGTCAATCGACCGATTGAGTCCGTAAGGCTCTCTAGAGGGCACTCAAATTATTCTCGTAGTTGGCGAAGTGCTTCGTACACTGCGATTCCCACACTGGTGGCGAGGTTGATCGACCTAAGATCGGAGCGAGGATGTGGAATTTTTACACTCTGTCTCGTCCCGATTGCCTGGTGAACCGCTTCCGGGCAACCATGACCCTCGTTGCCAAAAAGCAGCAGATCTCCGGGGGAGTAAGAGACGTCCCAAAAAGACTGGTTGGCTCTTGTGGTGAACAGCCATGTCCGCCGGGTTCCCTCGTTTTCACGGAATGATTCCCAATTCTCGTGGTCGCGTTTGTCGAGAGAGTGCCAGTAATCCATCCCGCTTCGTCGAAGATGCCGATCGGTTGTGGTGAAACCCAGGGGGTGAATGAGGTGAAGGCGACACCCAGTAATGGCGCAGAGACGGCCGATATTGCCGGTGTTTTGGGGGATTTCAGGGCAACGAAGGGCGACGTGGAGGAGCGGTTCAGTCATTCCCGAGGACTGCTGCCCCATCGTTGTCAGAGGAAAGACTGTGGAGACGGCACGGAATATTGTTGGATCGGTAGACCGACTCCATTGCTTTGCGAACCTTCAGTGCGGTCTCGCTTGGAGAGGCACAAATAACGCTGGATCCGCTCCCGCTCAACCAACCAGCATATGCGCCGGCGTCGACCCCAGCTTCGATTGCCTCGTCCACGAAAGGGTTGAGCACCCTGCGAAAAGGTTGATGGATGCGGTCGTCCGTGCTACCGCGAAGTCTCTTGTAGTTCCCCTTGGCGATCGCTGCAACGAGGTAGGCAAGCCCGTTTAAACTGGAAACTGCCTCCTCGAAAGGCAAGGTGTCCGGAAGAATCGCCCGGGCCTCAGGGGTTCGCACACGAATCTCCGGGCAGGCGACGACAAACTGCAGTTCTTCGCCGACAGGGAAGTGGAAAGAATCGACGTATTCTCTGGAGACCGGATCCACCCTTGAAACGCAGAATCCTCCCCGCACGAGAGCACAAACGTTGTCCGGTGCGTTATCAAGTCGGGCCAACTGTCTGATGCACTCGTGCTTGTCCAAAGGATTATCGTGGAGATGGTTGAGCGCTAAAAACACCCCTCCCAAAACATTCGAACTCGAGCCCAGCCCTCTCTCGGGGGGGACTTCACCCCAAAGCTCGTAGTCGAAACCGAAGGGTTTGATCCCTGTTCTTTTGAAAAAGGCTTCGGCTGCACGATTAGACATCTCCTCCATTCCGCCCGCGTCACCTCCGGTAATGACTTGTTTACCATCGGAACGAGGGGTGAAGCGGCAGAAATTGTAGAGTTGGAGGCCAATGCTCAGCGAGTCAAAGCCTGGTCCACAGTTCGAGGTGGAGGCTGGAAGTCTGAGTTCAACAGGTTCCATGTTCATATTTTTAACCTTTACGGTTGAATTCTCGGAGAGCCCGGTTCGCTTCGCGGTCTGCTTCCCGCTTTTTTAGAGCCTCCCGTTTGTCATGAAGCTTCTTTCCAGAAGCGATCGCGATCTCGACTTTGGCCATACCACGGGAAAAATAGACACGGAGGGGAATCACCGTCTTCCCTCCCATTTGAATCGCCTCTTTTATTTTGCGAATCTCGTTCCGATGGAGAAGGAGTTTTCTCGGTCTTCTCGGGGAATGATTGTGGTCTGTGCCGAAAGCATACTCATCGATGTGAGCGTGATAGAGAACGGGTTCTTCCCGCTGGAATCGGACGAAAGCGTCCTGAATCTGCACTTTGCCCTCCCGGATTGATTTAACTTCCGTGCCCTTAAGGATCATGCCTGCTTCGAGTTTTTCGTGAATGTGGTAGTCGTGAAAGGCTCGCCGGTTCCGAATCTCGGCTGGTTGCTGTTTCGTTGTTCGGGCCACGGCGGTGAAGCGGTTTAAAAGCGGGTGACCCGGGAAAGAAAAAAGCGGGAGGAACCCGCTTGATGGATGCGGAGCCAAAAGGCTCTGGCAACGAGAGTGCGTTAGACAGTCTCTTCTTCCGAATCAAAAAGTTGGTAACTAATTTTCTCGTCGATAATTTCCCGGAGAGCAATATCCTCAGGGTCGAGGCGCTCGAGGGACTCAACCAAGGGTTTGAAGCCGTTCTTCAATTGCTTTACGCGGCGGGATACCACGTTCACTAGAACGTTCGGGTCAGGGATCTTGGTGCGCGCTGCTCTTAGGTAGTCGTCTCTCACGGCGTTTGGTGGTTTGGAATTCGGAAAAACGGTGGAGAATGAAGGAATTCTAGATAGATGCAAGAACGGATTTGTTGGAGAATCTCCCCACAAGCCTCCCTCTATCTCTAGCTTGGAATGAGGTCGGTTTGATGTTGCCACAATTCGGAGTAGTGGCCCTCGTATTGTAGTAGGTCGTCATGGGTGCCTTTTTCGAGAATTCGCCCATGCTCTACCACGACGATTTGGTCGGCTCTCCGGACCGTAGAAAGGCGATGCGCAATCACGAGGACTGTTCGGTGCCGGACGAGCTGATCAAGCGCGGTTTGGATCTGTTTTTCCGTAATCGTGTCTACGCTTGAAGTCGCCTCATCAAGAATGACTAAGGGAGGGTTACGGAGGAGGACGCGTGCGATGGTCAGCCGCTGTTTCTCTCCCATACTTAGTCGAATACCTCTTTCCCCGATCAGTGTTTCCAAGCCGTTAGGGAGGCGGCGGACGAATTCCGCCGCCGAGGCTCCTTCGAGAGATTCCCAAATCTGAGAATCGGTGGCATCGGTCTTGGCGAGAAGCAAGTTTTCGCGCACGGAAGCATCAAAAAGGAATGGATCCTGAGCAACCACTCCAATGCTTCCCCGAAGAGAATCGAGAGAGATCTCACGAACGTCCGTTCCGTTGATTCGCACCGCTCCAGTGGAAGTTTCGTAGTAGCGGAGAATGAGATTTGCGATTGTACTCTTACCTGCACCTGTGTGCCCAACCAGTGCGGTTACCCGGCCAGCAGGTATCGAAAGGTGAAAATCGTGGAGAAGCGGACTGCGGTCTACATGGGCAAAACCGACATGATCAAAATCGACTCTTACCGGAGCCTCAGGGAAGGGAAGGGGACTTGCGGTATTTTCGATCTCAACCGGGTGATCGAGAATTTCGAAAACTCGCTCTCCCGCCGCTTTTCCCGATGCGAGCATATGATTGAGGGCGCTTAGTTGGAAAATAGGCTGGTAGAGCATCGTGCAGTATACATTGAAGGCGATGAACTGGCCCATAGTCAGCATCTCTTGAATGGCCATCCAGCCACCCAATCCCACTACCGCGACTACACCCATACTCGCGATAAATTGAACCGAGGAGATATACTTCGAATATCTGAACATCGCCTTGAGCACCTTGGTCCGGAGGTCTAACGACCGGTCACGGAAGCGTTCGGATTCCCGCGGTGCCAAATTGAAGCTCTGAATGAGACGGTTTCCCTGGATATCCTCGACCAAAAGGCTATTGAGTAGGCCGGAACTGTCGCGGACTTGACGCCAGTTTTTCCTCGTGATCTTCGCATGGTGGTAGGCGAGGACGCCCATCACGGGAATCGGGACGAAAACCAGTGCGGCAAGGATCGGTTGCATAGCGAAGAGTATGGCGGTGATCCCAATAATCTGGAGGACTGCGACCGATCCCTGTTCGGTTCCGTCCAGCAGCGCACGCTCCACCTCGGTAACATCATCAATCACTCGGGAAGCCACGTCCCCGCTCTTTCTTTGGTCAAAAAAGCTGATGGGAAGAAGGAGTAGCTTCCGATGAAGATCCCGGCGTATGTCGATCAGAACTTTCTGCTCGAGGGTATTGTTCAGCTGGATACGAAAACAGTTCAGTATCTCCCGCAATCCGAAAGCCACAAGGATTGCTCCCACTCCGAACCAGAGCATACCCACCCGTTTCTCAGCGATGTAGTTATCGACGATAAACTGGATGATTTTCGGAACTGCGATTCCGAACGCAGTGCTACAGACTGCAAGAACAAGGGTGCCCACAAAAAGCGGACGATAGCGACCAAGGTAGCCGGATACTCGGAGAATGATATCCATCGAATTGCTGAAACGGAAACTTAGGAACGAAACGGATTGAAAGGGAGATAGCGAATACCGAAAACCGAAGTTCAAGCGGTCGGACGCTTCAATAAATTCGTTATCTGACTGAAGAAACGCGCTCTATTCGTAGCGCAAAGCCTCGATGGGATCGAGTCTTGCCGCCTTAAGTGCAGGGTAGAGACCGGAAAGAACCCCAATTCCAGCACTGAATAAGAAACCGAAGGCCATGGCCTCTCCCGGAAAGAGATTCACATTCTCACCTCCTGGAACGATCGAAGAAAGCACCTGTAGAAAACCAACGCTGAGGAGCAGACCCAGTATCCCTCCGATGATGCTGATCAAGACCGACTCCACGAGAAACTGAAAAAAGATGTCTATCGAGCGGGCTCCCACGGCTTTGCGAACGCCGATCTCACGGATGCGTTCTGAAACGACCGCCAACATGACATTCATGATCCCTATTCCACCGACAAGGAGAGAGATACCTGCGACGCCGCCGAGGGAGAAGGTGAATGATCTCTCCAATTTCTCGAACTCGACCAATTGTTCCTCTCGGGTGATGATCTCGAAGTCCTGGATCCCATTGTGATTTTGAAGGAGAACGTTTTCGACCTGCGGGATTAGGTCAGCCAGGTCTTCAAATCGAGCCACTTTGATGAGGATCTCGCCGACAGATTCGTCTCCGGTAAAGCGTTGGGAATAGGTGTTTGCGGGTATGAAAATGCGTTGGTTTTTCCATCGGAGTGCATTCCTTCCCCCCTGATTATACTCGTAGTGTTGAAGGAGTCCGATCACGGAGAACGATTGGTTGTCGATTCGTATTTGGGAGTTGATTGGATCTTCATTCGGTTCGTAAAGCCGACGGTAGGTGTCAGATCCGATCACTGCCACAGGACGGGCGTTGAGGTTGTCCAAATCTCCGAGGAAGCGTCCTCTCTCGACAGCGTAGTTTTCAATGATTTGGACGTCGGGGGTCACTCCCAGCACCCGAGTTCTAGTGCGCTGGTTACCGCGAACAATCCTCGGCCAGCCACTCGATATTTCGGGGCTAGTATATTCGGCCAGAGGGACAGCGGCTTCAATGGCTTTGGCATCCGTAAGGGATAGCCCTGGAGAGAGAAAAGCGATATGACTTTGGTCTTCAGGAGGCTCCGCTGGTTCTATTTCGACCTTTTCAATACCGCCTGTCTCTTCAAAGAACACCGTAAAATTTCGGATCATTCCCTGAACAACGCCAATCATTGCCACGAGAGAAGCAACGCCGAGAATAATCCCGATCATCGAAAGAAAGCTTCGGAACTTATGGTTCCAAACTTCACGAACTCCCTGCCGGGTAATTGTCGCTAAGATCATCCGATAGCCTCCTCCGTCACTTTTCCATCGAGGACGCGGATCACCTTCCGCGTGCGTTTTGCAATCGACTCATCGTGCGTAACCAGAATGAGTGTGTTTCCCTCGTCCGCAAGTTGGTCAAACAAAGTGAGGATGTTGGCCGCATTGCGGCTATCGAGGTTTCCAGTAGGCTCATCTGCGAGAAGAACTCTGGGCTTGTTGATCAAGGCCCTGGCAATCGCCACTCTCTGCCTTTCGCCACCTGAAAGCTGTGCTGGCCGGTGATGGATTCGATGACTGAGACCCACCTTTTCAAGCACTTCCGCAGCAAGGGTTTGAGGAGTATCCAGTTTTCTGCGCGCATACTCGACAGGCAGGAGAACATTTTCCACGACAGAAAGGCGGGACAACAAATTGAAGGATTGAAAAACGAAACCGATTTCGGTGGCTCTGAGTTGAGCTTGTTCTTGTCGATTGATCCGGCTGACATCCTTCTCACCCAGAAGCATTCGTCCTTTCGATGGTTGATCCATAAATCCAAGGATATGCATCAGAGTGCTTTTTCCAGAGCCTGACGGGCCCAGTATTGCTGAATAATCGCCTCGTTTGATCTCTAAGTCGACCCCATCAAGAGCCTTCACAATCGTTTCTCCCAACTCGTATTCTTTGCAGATCCCCTCGAGCCGGAGCAACAGCTCGGCGTTTGACGATGTAGGTGAGGTGCCATTCATGGGAAACGGAAATTTAGCGGGAATGCGGTGCTATCTTGGAGTCAGGGTCTCGAAAGAACTATCGCTGGTCGGTCAAGAATGTGTGGAGGATGCTTAATCTTCCGCCATTAGCGAATAGGTCGCGTCATTCTTTCGATTCCTGGAGGTCGTGTGAGAGAAACCTCATCACCCAAACTCGCACCCTCTAAAATTTGGACGAACTCGGTATCACTAAGACCGGTTGTCACCTCTCTCATTTCGTATTCACCGTTTTCCATCAGGACCACCAGTGTCTGTTTGCCGCGAATATTAAAGACCGCGGAAATCAACACCGCTGGAACATCCGTGACCTCGGCAAGAGGAAAAAATAGGTTTGCTGTTATCCCTGACCGCAGCCTCGAATCATCGGCAGGAAACGTTACCTCAATCGGGAAAACCCTCACACTGTTGTCGGCTCTTCCGAAGCGCGAGATTTCAGTGATGTCTCCTTCGATGGTGAGATCAGGGATTGAATCGAAACTAATCAAGACTTCGGTTTTCTCCGATATACGCATCACGTCTACCTCGTTTACTGAAGATCGAACGATAAGTTCGCTGAGATCGTTCACGTTCATGAGAAGTGTGCCTTGGTTTACGGAGGTGGCTCCTACAATTACCTGGCCTTCATTTACGTCGAGGTTCGAGATGACTCCCGCCTGAGGAGCGAGAATGGTGGCCTTGTCGAGATTGTCTCGTGCTGTTTCTACCCTCGTCTCGCGTACCTCGAGATCGAGCTGCGCTAGCGCAAACTCTGTTTCGGCGTCCTCGAGTTCGCTCTCCCGGGCGAATTCCTGCTGACTAAGTTTCTGAAGGCGAAGAAAGTTCCGCTCAGCCTGCTCCAGACGCAGCTGAAATGACTGAAGATTTCGCTCCGCTTCGGTCAGTTCATTTTGCAGGGTGATTCTGTCCAATTCGATCAGAGGTTGGCCGCGCTCGACCTCGTCACCCTCTTCTACAAAGATGCTTTCGATTCGGCCACTGATCTCGGATCGAACCTCGGTCGAAACCTTTGGCTCAACGATTCCGGTGGCTTCGATATTCTCACGGATCGTTCGTGATACCACGGCAAAGGTCGCTCGACCGCTTTCGGCTGTAGCAGACTGAGAACTCTCGTAAGCACTCCAGAAGTACCATCCACCAGTTCCCAATAGTCCGAGAAGAATAACAACAATTAGGATCTTCTTCATTGATCTGAGGGATTTGTTTCTGGTGGGGTAGGTGGATCGGAAGGTGATTCTCCCTCGCCTATGGATCGGCCAACAAGGGCTTCCGCATCGAAGCCCGCCTTTTCAAAAATTGATCCGTCTAGCTCCGATAGACGAGTGCGTGCCAGAGTCGTTTCAAGAATGGCGTCTACCTCCCTCAATCGGGCATCATCGAGCAATCGTGCTGCTTCGAGGACGTCACTGATGTCGGCAAGACCTCGTTCGCGCCGAGCCTCCTCCGCCTCGACCACTTCTACCCGTAGTCGAACTGTCGCCCGCGCTGACTCCAGCTGTGCCAGCCCATTTTCATTCTGCCGCCATGCGGCACGAACTTCCTGCCGGACTCGCGCCTCCGCCTCTTCTACCTGGACCTCGGTCTGGCGCAGACGAAGAACGGATTGACGCTTTCTCGCTTTCTGCTCTGCGAATCCCCAAGGGAAACTCAGTTCGAGCCCCGCCCGCCAGCGGTAGCCGTCTCCGTCAATCGCCTGACGATAAGATTCACTCAACTCATCTTCCCTTCCCAAGTAATCCCCACCAAGGACTAAATCGAGGTCAGGCCGTGTCGTGTTGTTTGCGAGAAGTATATCGAAATAGCGTTGGTCAATCTCCTGTTCAAGCGATCGGCGTCCTGGGTCAAAAACGAGTGCGTCTCTCATGACTTTGGCGAACGAATCGGCTTCTTCAGCGGGAGGAGGCAGAGGGATAGTGCGAAACGGGGCTGAAGATCTAAGATCTTCTCCCAAGAGAAAGCGGAGCTCGTCTTTCCGATCGGATAGGTTTTTCTCCGACTGGAGCTTTGCCTCCTGTCGAGTCGCCAATTCGGCCTGAGCCTGAAGCACATCGGAGCGGGTTGCCAGGCCGAGCGAAAGTTCCTCTTCCGTTCTGCGGAGGAGAAGTTCGGCGAGACGGATACTCGATTCCCGTAGCTCGAGTCGGCGATTCGCGGCAGCTACCTGCCAATACGATGCGACGATTTGCTCGAAGAGACTGGCTAGTTCTCCCTCGTAAACGATCTGACTCTCCAAGAACCCCGACTTTGCGCTCCGCAACGAGGCAAGATTCACTTCTGTTCCAAAATCCCTCAATAACGGTTGCCGCACCTCGACTCCAAACTCCGAAGTGTAGTCCGGGTTGAGAAGGGCGTTTGCGGAGTTTGTCTCCCTGCGGTTTAGATCACTTCCTGCCGATACTTCAGTCCCCGGGCTAAATCGTTTGGAAATGGACGCCCCAGCATCCAGATTCTCATCTTGTGGCTGGGCAGCTCCCTCGAGTGTGCTAGCGGCCTGCGCAGACTTGGACTCTCTCCAAGAGACCGAAGCGCTGAGCTGGGGGTCAAATGTGGCTTCTGCAATCGAGGTGTTTTCCAGCTCTATGAGAGGGTTTAGAACTTGTACCCGGATCCCAAAGTTAGACTCCACGCCAATGCGAATGGCTTCCCGAAGAATCAGAAGCGGAATTTCCTCATCTTCTATCTCTCTTCCTGTCTGTTCATCTGCACCGGAGGAGAGGAGGACTCCAAAAAGGCTAGGGAGAGAAAGGAAAACAAGAAAGCGCACAGGGGTTAGACTGTGAACGAAGAGTTCAGCACGCAAAGAGTTTTTTAACGATAAAGCCTCGTTGAATGGGATAAAGACTCATACAGGATCTTGGCTCTTGAGGTAGAGGAGTCCCTCGACCGCAGCCTCGGTCTCTGCGGCTTTTTTTGATAGGCCTTTCCCCGAGCCGATGATCCGATCTCCAAGAGAAACCGAGGCAGTAAAGACCCTTTCGTGTGGCGGACCCTCCGCAGACTGGATCTCGTAGACAGGCCGCTGTTCATCTCCTTTTGCTTGGATCAATTCCTGCAACGCTCCCTTAGGATTCTCCTCCTCTTCGATGAGCATATCCCGATCAAAGCCGGATGTGGGAAAAATCTTTGTGATCACGGGGATAACCGCGTCGAATCCACCATCCAGAAAGATCGCCCCGATCAGTGCTTCAATGGCATCTTCAATAGCTGCCTCATTCTGCTGCACACGGGAATTTTTCGCGGACCTGCTGACAAGAAGGTACTCCGAAAGGCCGATCGATTGGGCTATCGCAGCCAGCGAGCTGCCACATACGAGGCTCGCTCTCATTCTCGTTAAGTCTCCCTCGTCAGCTTCAGGATTCTCTTCGAATAAGTGCTGGCTGACTACTAGTTGAAGAACTGCATCGCCAAGGAACTCCAAGCGTTGGTTGGAAGGACCTTGTTTTGGATCAACAACTGCTAGGGAGGGGTGCGTAAGAGCCTGACGAAGAAGCTCCTGATCCTTGAATTGATAGCCGATGCGACACTGGAGATCTCCAGCGTCACCCATTGGTTGACGGGTTCAGACCAAACCGGGAGGCGATCTCAGCAGCCAGTTTATCGTAGGCAACAGCCCCCGAGCTTGTGTTTTCGTATTCAAAAATGGTTTGTCCGAAACTGGGTGCCTCGGTCAGCCGAATGTTGCGCGGGATGATCGCTGAGAACACCTCGTTTCCAAAGTGATCCCTTACCTCGGATACGACCTGCTGCGACAGTTTTGTCCGAATGTCGAACATAGTCATGAGAATACCAGCCAGTTCGAGATTTGGGTTTACACCACCTTCTCGTATTTGTTTGAGAAGATTCAGGATTTCTCCCAAGCCCTCCATGGCAAGATACTCGCACTGTAGCGCGACGATCAAGTAGTCTGCTGCTGCTAAAGCATTGAGCGAGAGAACGGTCGAAGAAGGTGGGCAATCAAGAATGATAGCCTGAAACCCGTACTGCTCGCGGAGAGGATTGAGTAGGTTCCTCAGTCGCTGAAGGTAGTCATCCGTTGATGGAAGCTCAACTTCTGTAGCAACGAGGTCCCGCTCCGATCGGACCAGAAACAAGTGTTCGCGACCGGTTTCGACGATTTTATCTGAAAGACTGCCTTGGCCCATTAGGGGTCCATAGGCACTGGTGCCTTCCTCTTTTTCCAGCCCGAGACCGCTGGTCGCGTTGGCTTGCGGATCAAGATCAATCAGAAGGGTGTTGAGGCCTTTGGCAGCTAAACCTGCGGACAAATTGACCGCCGACGTTGTTTTACCGACACCGCCTTTTTGGTTTGCGATTGCGAATACGGGGCTCTCCATAAAGAATTCGAGTTTTTCGATCCGGTTCAGGTAAGCAAGAAAAAGGAAAGGTGGTTAAACGTTTTTCGTTGCGGCTTAATTCCTTTTCGGTTCTTCTGTTTGAGGAAGAGATGAAAGCAGGACGAATCATCCTTGTTAGCTCGGCATTAGCTATAGGGGCTCTCGTTTCGGCAGAGCCATTTCAGGATCTTACCTCACTCGATGGGACAGTGATTCGAGCCCAAATTCTGGCGGTTTCGGATTACGGCGTAACGATTCAGGTCGAGAATGGACGCCTTTTCGAAGATGTGCCTTTTTCACGATTCTCAAAGGAAACAATGCGTCTGATTGAGGATTGGAAGGAAAATGAGCGGTTGAGCGTGGATCAGGCGGAAATCAACAGTGGCTCGAAGCTCAAGATTAAGGTCCAAAGAGGTCGTGATGACGAAATGAATCGGTATGGCGATATCGACGACCGTGTCGTTGAGGTTCAGTCCACGGTTATCATTGAGAATGACGATATTGAGAAGACTTACACTGATGTGGATGGCACGTTCGTTCTAATCGCTCAGGGGGTAGCAATTGATGAGGGAAAGTATGCGGTTATCCTGCGGCAGGACTTTAAGGTGTCGATTTCTCCAAAAGATGAGGCCAGATGGACTTCTAAGAAGGTAAATTTTATCTATGATCCAGACTACGGTGGGATCGAGTATGAGGGTTATTTGGTTGTTTTAAGGGATCGGTCTGGCCGGATCGTTCTTGCGCGAAGTTCCCGTTCCCCTTGGGAGAAGGATCCTGGGCCATTGTTGGAGGCAAAAGTAAAACAGGGGTATGATAGAGACTTTACTCAAAAAACACGCTTCGCTGTAAAGTACGGCCGGAGGTAAAAATGAGAGTGCTCCCCCAGGGCAAAAATACTTGATAAAGCGGATTAAACCAGGGAATTGGGACGCCTGGGATTTGCGTTTGGGAAGACAGTTCTTAGGGTTGGTCAAATGGCAGACGGAAACAAGACGCTTATCTCGGTCCTTCGGGTAACTGCAAACCGGATCGCGGATGGCACCCAGTATAGCTGGACCCATCAGGGCCGTTGCAACTGCGGCCAGCTGGTTCAGACGGTAACTGGCTTAGGTGCAGCCGAGATACACCAGCGGGCTCTTCAGAAACCGGGGGAATGGTCGGAACACGCTAAGGATTATTGTCCGGTGAGTAGCCATCCTCTCGACCAAGTGATCCACGTTCTTCGGGAGATCGGGTTCAGCGCAAAAGATCTTGGTCATCTTGAATATCTCAGCGATCCATTCGTTTTGGCCGAGGTTCGTTTGCGGACTGGTCAAAGGTCTCTCAATCACAAAGACAGAGAAGACGTCGTGTTTTACTTTCAGGTCTGGGCAGATCTTTTGGAGGAGAAGCTGGATAGCCAACGATCCAAAGACGGAACTGAAGAGGTTTCGACGCAGAAGCCTGAGTTGGTTTTAGCGTAGGTTTTGTTTGCTCGTGTGCTTGCTCGAAGCAGCGACACACCGAGCTGCATGGGTTCAGGGCTGTCTAACTGGCCTTGTGGAAAATCTCTTTCACTGAGGCAATAGCGTAGTCGCGATTCATTTTTGCGATTACGTCCAGCTTGATTTCTTTTGGACATGCTTCTTGGCACTCCCCGTAGTTCGTGCAATTTCCAAACCCAGCATCGTCCATCGAATTGACGACTGCCATGACCCGGCGGTCTTTTTCCGCCTTGCCTTGAGGAAGGGAGTTGAGATGGGTGACCTTCGCACCGGCAAAGAGCATTGCTGATCCATTCGGACAGGCTGCGACGCAAGCACCGCAACCAATACAAGCGGCCGCGTCCATAGACTTGTCAGACACCCGCTTGGGAACCGGAATCTCATTGGCATCCGGAGCACTTCCAGTCCGTGCTGTAATGAAGCCTCCCGAGCCGACAATGTTATCAAACGCACTTCGATCGACAACCAGGTCTTTTTGAACAGGGAAAGCCTTCGCCCGCCAGGGCTCGATTGTAATGCTGTCCCCATCGTTGAAGTGACGCATGTGGAGTTGGCAAGCAGTTGTCGCTTTCTGCGGTCCATGGGCCTGGCCGTTAATCATCAGCGAGCACATTCCACAGATGCCTTCCCGGCAATCGTGGTCAAAGGCAACCGGAACCTCACCGCTATCGACAATCTGTTCGTTGAGGATGTCCAACATTTCGAGGAAAGAGGAATCCTCGGAAACGTCGTCAAGATCGTAGCCGACAAAGCCACCTTCATCGTCTGCGTTTTTTTGCCTCCAGATTCGGAGGTGGAGCTTCATACCTGTCTTATCCATTGGAACTACACATAGCTGCGGGTTACAAATTTCACCTCTTCGTATTCGAGTGCTTCTTTGTGCAGTGAGGGCTCTACTCCATCCCCGTTGAATTCCCACACTCCTACGAAGGCAAAGTCATCGTCATCGCGTTTCGCTTCTCCTGCAGAGAGGTAGCCGGACTGAACGATTTCGTCCTGCTCGGTGTACTGGTGCTCTACGCGGAAATGCCCTCCACAGGACTCTTCCCGCATCAATGCATCCCGGCACATCAGCTCTCCAAAGTCGATGAAGTCAGCGACCCGGCCTGCTCTCTCAAGTTCTTGATTGATTTCATTGGGTTCTCCGACGACCCGCACGTTTTCCCAGAACTCTTTGCGGAGCTCTTGGACTTGCCGGATGGCCTTTTCGAGGCCCTCTTTGCTGCGGGCCATTCCGCACTCGGACCAGATAATGTCTCCTAGTCTTTTGTGAAAACTCCGGGGGCTCTCAGTTCCCTGGATCGACATCAACTTGTCGATGCGAGCACGAACTTCAGCTTCGGTTTGATCGAACTCAGGAGCGTCGATAGTGACTTTTCCGGCTGCCGCGAGGCCCTGTCTGCCGAGGTAGTCCCCCACTGTGTATGGAAGAACGAAATACCCGTCTGCGAGGCCCTGCATTAAGGCGGAGGCGCCCAGTCGATTGGCTCCGTGGTCAGAAAAGTTCGCTTCCCCAGCCACAAAAAGCCCTGGGAGGTTGCTCTCCAAGTTGTAGTCAACCCACAGCCCCCCCATGGTGTAGTGGACTGCAGGATAGATCATCATTGGCGTCGTGTAAGGGTCGTCGCCGGTGATGCACTGGTACATGTCAAACAGGTTGCCGTACCGTTCTGAGATCGTTTTCTTGCCGAAACGCTCGATCGCGTCCCGGAAGTCTAAAAATACCCCTAAACCGGTGGAGGCGATTCCTCGACCGTCATCACAAGCTTCTTTTGCTGCCCGGGAAGAGATGTCGCGTGGAGCAAGGTTTCCAAAAGAGGGGTACTTCCTTTCGAGGTAATAGTCACGATCCTCTTCTGGAACCTCCCCTGGATGAAGTTCTCCTTCGCGAATTTTCTTTGCCGTTTCTCTGTCTTTAGGAGCCCAGACACGCCCGTCGTTTCGGAGCGATTCCGACATCAATGTGAGTTTGGACTGCTGGTCACCGTGCACTGGGATGCAAGTCGGATGGATTTGGGTGTAGCAAGGATTCGCGAAACCCGCACCTCGACGGTAGGCTCGAAAGGCTGCGGTTACATTACAGCCTTGCGCATTGGTCGAGAGGAAAAACACGTTTCCGTATCCGCCGGTGCACAGGACGACACAGTCTCCTGCGAAGCGATCTATTTTTCCGTTTACAAGATTGCGGGTGATGATCCCTTTGGCGTGTCCGTCTACCATGACAACGTCGAGCATTTCGTGACGGTTATACATCTTGACCTGTCCGAGACCGATCTGGCGGCTCAGCTGATGGTAGGCTCCGATGAGAAGTTGCTGGCCCGTCTGCCCTCTTGCGTAAAAAGTGCGGCTCACCTGGGCACCACCGAAGGATCGGTTTGCAAGGAGACCTCCGTATTCTCTGGCGAAAGGAACTCCTTGGGCGACGCACTGGTCAATGATGTTGCCGGACACTTCGGCCAGGCGGTAGACGTTTGCCTCTCTCGAGCGGAAGTCGCCTCCCTTGATCGTATCGTAGAACAGACGATAGACACTATCCCCGTCGTTTTGATAATTTTTTGCTGCATTGATGCCCCCTTGAGCGGCGATACTGTGCGCTCGCCGGGGACTGTCCTGGTAGCAAAAGCAGCTGACGTTGTAACCCATCTCTGCCATCGAGGCCGCAGCAGACGCTCCAGCCAGGCCAGACCCTACAATGATGACATGATACTTCCGCCGGTTTGCGGGATTAACCAGCTTGATCTTTGTTTTGTGACTGGTCCACTTCTCGGCCAGAGGTCCTTCCGGTATGTTTGCGTTGAGATCCATGGATGTTGGTGAAATGTCAGAGTTAGTGAGAAGATGTCGGATAGGAGACGTAGATTGGTTCTGTACCATTCCAAGCCTCCGTGGCGGAACGTACCTCGGAGCCGTAGACGATGTCAGGACCGCCATACCACGATATAAGAGAACTAATCGGGATCGCAACAAAGCCTGCAAAAACGATCAGCCCGAATGCGACAGCAATCTGGTTGAGGCGGGTCCTCCAAATCTCGTTTCTCAGGCCAAGCGTTTGAAACATGCTCGAGACACCGTGGCTCAAGTGCCAGCAGAGAAGAGCCATTGCCACCACATAGAAGCAAGCCACCCATACATTGGAGAACCCAAAGATAAGCATCGCGTAAACATCCTGAGTGTCCTTCCCGTCGAGATCAAACCGGAGGTTTTTGTAAGCCGGATCTATGTTTTGGACTGTGAAGTGTAACAGATGAAATATGATGAATGCCAAGACAACGACACCTGAGTATTTCATCGTTCGGGCTGCAAACGAGGCCTTCATGTATCTCTGACGTTCATAGGTCTCGGGGCGGGCTCGCCGGTTTTCGATTACCAGAAGGACCGCTGATCCGATGTGAAGAAGTACGGCAGCCAGAAGAACAAATCTGACCACCAGCAAAAACTCCCACGGAAGGACTTTGTGGAGGAAATAAGCGTATTTGTTGATCGCTTCCGGAGGACCGAAAACCTGGAGGTTGCCCAGCATGTGTCCGAACACGAAACCCACGAGAATGAGTCCAGTGAGCGCCATCACGAATTTCTTCGCGAGCGAGGAGGTCAGAAACGCTGGTATAGACATGACGGAAAACGTTGTAGAACAACAGTGTTAGGAGAGATCTGTATAAAGACTTAAATAAACTGCAAAGTGATCTAGCTGTTAATTTTTTTCTTCGAATTTTGAGTAAAATAAGGGCCTCTTAAATGAGACTTGATCTCACGCTAGAAGCGGCTTGGGGGCTGGTTGAGAGGCGCTCTTGAATGAGACGTAATCTCAACGGCTAAAAAAGGATCGTAGGAGCTATTTTGAAAGACTTTCAGGAGGATTCTTGGATGTCTATGGACGAAATAGATCCCAAATTTGGGCCTATCTGGCTAGGCCATTGAGGGTCATTAGACTATAAGATTTACTTCTTCTGTGTAGGATTTTCGTGAAGAATGATTCAACAAAAGCATCCGTTCCTCCTAATTTGTGCCACGGGGGATGAGTGGAGAGATGCGATTCTTCGTTATTGGTTTTTCCCTACAGGCTTCCCGTGCACCGTTCGGAAAGCTCTAACCGTCGACCACTTATTAAATCGCGCCTTATAAAAATCATGATCGCAAAGATCGAAATCGGTATCGCTATCGAATGCTCTCGAAACCCGATTTCGATCCCGGTATCGAATCCCAGGTGTGTTCTACTCCATTAGCGGGCTAACAACTTTGGTGTTCGACCGCATGGACCCATTCTTCATCTCTCTTGATCACCCAGGAGTGATGGACTCGGATTGATCGTTGGAGTTTCGGTACGAGTCGTTGGCATTTCCATTTTATTTTGGGAATCTCCTACCATTACTCGTTGAGTGATTTCGCATCGACATGAACAAAATGGTCCCTCATACCGCTGGCAGATGAAGATTTATTTGAACGGCGACTTCGTTGAGAAAGAAGACGCAAAGGTTTCGGTCTTTGACCATGGCTTTCTCTACGGAGATGGTGTTTTTGAGGGGATTCGGCTCTACCAAGGCAATGTATTCAAACTCGAAGAGCACTTGGTTCGCCTCGAGCAGTCCGCTAAGGCTTTGTTACTCGAAGTGCCGGTTTCGCGGAGTGAACTGAGTGAGTTGGTTTGCGAGTGTTGCCGGATCAATGGCCTTACAGATGGTTACATCCGGTTGATCGTAACGAGGGGAGTTGGGTCGCTTGGGCTCTCTCCCAATGGATGTGGTCCTTCGGGATTGGTGATTATTGCCGATAGCATCGAGTTGTTTCCCGCTAAGTATTACGAAGAAGGTCTGAAAATTATCACGGTTCCCACTCGTCGTTCCAGTG
This sequence comes from Verrucomicrobiota bacterium, assembly GCA_038744685.1. NCBI lineage: Bacteria > Pseudomonadati > Verrucomicrobiota > Verrucomicrobiota bacterium. The sequence goes on along the minus strand of JBCDMB010000003.1, from coordinate 190,141 downwards.
GCGCAGGCCTTCCACCGATGATCAAGTCCCTCAACTACCTGAACAATATTCTCGCGAAGATTGAAGCGCAGTCGATGGGCTACCTGGAAGCCTTGATGCTCAACGAGCAGGGTTATGTTGCCGAGTGCAGCGGGGATAACCTATTTCTTTTTCAGAGCGATGTTCTGGTGACCCCTCATACGGCTGCTGGTAGCCTGCGGGGAATTACACGCGATGTCGTTTTGGAAATTGCTGCTGACCTCGGATACAAGATCGAAAAGAAGAATTTGACACGATACGATGTCTGGGTGGCGGACGAGTGTTTCGTGTCGGGGACGGCGGCGGAAATTGTCCCGGTTGTTGAGGTGGATTCGCGGGTGATTGGGACTGGCGAACCAGGCGATTTGACGATGAAGCTGCTGGCCGCTTTCCACGAGCGTGTTCTTGGAGACGGCACCCGCATTTGACCCGTTTACAAGTGGCACTATCTTGCGGGCGTGGAAAAAAAAGGTCAGTCGTTCGCTCAAAAAAACGGAGAGGGAAACCGGACAAACGGTTTCTGGGCTCTACCGTTACGCTCTGCTCGTTAGACGAAAGGCTCCAGAAACGGATAGTTGAAGAGAACCACGAACGTGTAGATTTTTAGAGATGGCAAAGGCAAAAAAGTGTATCCACTGCGAGAAGACCGCTACCATTCACCTTACCCAAATTGTAGGGGGAGAGATCAAGAAGGTGGACCTCTGTGAGGACTGCCAGTTCAAGGATAGCATGGCCGCGGATTTCGACTTGGAACCGTTTGCTAAACTTGCCGAGGAAGTATCTGCGGCAACCCCGGTTGAGCTGGGAGGCGAACACGTGTGCCCACAGTGCGGCTGCGACGACGAGCAATTTCACAAAGCGGGTCGTTTTGGATGCCCGGAGTGTTATGATGCGTTTGAAGAAGTGGTGCCTGATATTCTCCGAAAGATCCAAGCAGGGCTCGTTCACTCTGGCAAGGCACCGGCTAATGGGGAAAAGGATCTTGTTTCGGGGCGTTTGAAGACGGAGGCTCGAAAAGAGCTTGAGTCCGCTGTGCGAGAAGAACGGTTTGAAGATGCAGCGGTTCATCGGGATCGACTGAGACGATTGGAGAGAGGAGAATTAGATGAAGCTGAAGATTGATTCATTGATACAAACGGACGCCGAGTTAACGAGGCAGCCAACGTCTTCAGATCCGATCATTTTGATGACAAGGATTCGGCTGGCGCGTAATTTGGCTGGTTTTTCTTTTCCCAACCACTCCGATCCCGAGGCCCGGGAACAGGTCTTTGAGATTTGTAGTGAAGCGATCCCGAGGGCTGATGGAATGGAGTCGCCGTTTCTTCTGCGGATGGGCGACCTGTCTGAGATGGAGAAAAAGATTCTCGTGGAGCGCCATCTGGTAAGCCGCGAGCTGATTGATTCGGATTCGGGAGCAGGGGTTGTAATCAACAAGGATCAATCTTGCTCGGTCATGATCAATGAGGAAGACCATTTGCGAGTTCAGTCCATGCTCGCGGGTTTTCATCTCGATAAGGTCTGGACGCTCATCAATTCCCTGGATGACTCTTTGGAAGAGCGCCTTGACTACGCCTTTTCGGACAAGCTGGGATTTTTGACTGCATGTCCGTCTAATGTGGGAACGGGGCTGCGGGCTTCAGTGATGATGCATCTACCTGGGCTGGTGATTACGAAAAACATGGAGAAAGTGATCCGTGCGGTGAACCAGATCGGCTTGGTCGTTCGCGGTTGGTTGGGAGAAGGCTCTGACGCTTCGGGAAGCGTGTTTCAGATCTCTAACCAACAAACGCTTGGCGAAGCGGAAGAGACTATTCTCAAACGCTTGCGAAACGTTTTGAAAACGGTGCGTGTCCAGGAAGAGAATGCGAGGATCCGCCTCCTCCAGACCGATAGAAACCGCATTCTTGACAGGATTGGCAGGGCGTACGGAATTCTTCGGAACGGGCATCTTTTAAGCTCCGGTGAAGGTATGAGTCTTTTGTCCCTCATTCGTCTTGGAACTGACTTTGGAATGTTTCCGGAGGAGACTCGTTTCTCAGTCGACCGTCTTTTCATTGAGACACAACCAGCTCATGTCCAATACCTTGCGGAGTCAGAACTGGGGTCTGGAGCCAGAGATTCGCTTCGCGCTTCTTCAGTGAGAAACGTATTTGCAGAGGTCCCGGAACCAGACTTTGATGCGGCGTCATCCTGACCTCATGAGACAAAGAATTCTAATCTTTTGACTCACACGAAACTAGACATAAGAAGATACTCATGGAGCCAATGAATAATTTCACTCCTCGAGCGCAGCAGGTTTTGGCTTTGGCGCGGAAGGAAGCAGATCGTTTTCACCACACCTATGTGGGGACGGAACATCTTTTGCTTGGGCTGATCAATTTGGGACAGGGTGTTGCGGTGAACGTTCTGCAGAAGCTCGGTTTGAGTCTAGACACGGTCCGCAGTGCGGTGGAGAAGCAAGTGGGGACAGGTCCTGAGACGAAACCGACCGGCAACATTCCGTATACCCCGAGGGTAAAGCAGGTTCTAGCCCTTGCGAACAAAGAGGCAAAGGCTCTCAACCACAGTTACGTTGGAACCGAGCACATTTTGCTTGGACTGCTGCGAGAAGGGGACGGAGTCGCCGCGCGGGTTCTCAGATCACTCGACGTGGATATTGAGCGCTGCCGGAATGAGATTCTGATCGAATTGGACCCCAACTTTAGTGACAACCCAGAGGCTGGAGGCGAACCGGCAGGTGTCGGAAGCAACCCGCAGGAAGACCGCAAGGAGGTAAAAACCCCAGCGCTGAAGTCTTTTGGACGAGACCTGACCGAGATGGCGAAAAAAGGAGAGCTCGACCCCGTCATAGGTCGGGAAAAGGAAATCCGACGGGTCATTCAGATTCTGTGCCGCAGGACGAAAAACAATCCGGTTTTGATTGGTGAAGCCGGTGTTGGGAAGACCGCGATTGTAGAGGGCTTGGCACAGGAGATCTCCTCAGGCGTAGTACCCGAGATCATCCTCGATAAGAAGGTGATCACCCTCGATCTTGCTCTGATGGTAGCCGGGACAAAATACCGCGGCCAGTTTGAAGAACGGATCAAGGCAGTGATGGACGAGATCCGGAAATGCGGTAACATCATTCTGTTTATTGACGAGCTCCACACAATAGTCGGCGCCGGTGCCGCTGAAGGGGCTATGGATGCATCGAACATCTTTAAGCCAGCACTGAGCCGTGGAGAGCTTCAGTGCATTGGTGCAACCACCCTTGCCGAGTACCGGAAACACATCGAGAAAGACAGTGCCCTTGATCGGCGCTTTCAGTCGGTAAAGGTCGACCCACCTTCGCTTGAGGATTCCATCGAGATTCTGAAGGGGATCCGGGTCAAGTACGAGGAGCACCATAAGGTCGAGTTCACAGATGAGGCGATCGAAACAGCGACCAAGCTTTCAGACCGATACATCACTGGACGGTTTCTGCCAGACAAGGCAATCGACGTGATTGACGAGTCCGGGGCGAGGGCACGGATCAACTCATTGAAAAGACCTCCGGAAATCGAAGAATTCTCAGACCGGATCGAAGGAGTGTGCACCCGGAAGGAAGAGGCCATTAGTGCACAAAACTTTGAGGACGCAGCTCGTTTTCGCGATGAAGAAAAGCGCCTCCGCAAGGAACGTGAGGAGAAGCTTGAAGAGTGGAAAAAGAGCCGGGAGGAGCAGCAGATTACCGTTGGAGAGGATGACATCCTTCACGTCGTTTCGGATTGGACGGGGATCCCTCTCACTCGGATGGAGGAGAAGGACAGTGCGAAACTTCTTCATTTGGAGAAAGACCTACAGGAGCAGGTGATCGGTCAGGACCCTGCCACCGTTGCGATCTCGCGGGCGTTGAGACGTTCTCGTGCAGACCTTAAGGATCCTCGCCGCCCAATAGGCTCGTTTATGTTCCTCGGGCCGACGGGTGTGGGAAAGACTCACCTCGCTAAGACTCTTGCGGAATCCATGTTTGGAAGCTCGGATGCGATCATCCAAGTGGATATGTCGGAATATATGGAGAAGTTCTCTGTTTCACGGTTGATCGGGTCTCCTCCGGGTTACGTCGGTTATGAAGAAGGAGGGCAGCTTACCGAGGCGATCCGCCGTCGTCCCTATTCAGTGATTCTACTAGACGAAATCGAAAAAGCGCACCCGGATGTGGTCCAGCTTCTGTTGCAGGTCTTGGAAGAGGGTCGACTCACAGATAGCCTTGGCCGAAAGGTCGACTTCAGAAACACGATTTTGATTATGACCTCAAACGTGGGTGCGGAGATTCTCCAGAAGAACTCTTCAATGGGTTTTGGTTCGGAGGACACAACTGCAGACTTCGAAAAGGCACGCGACCGGATTCTTGATGAAACGAAACGGTTGTTTAAGCCCGAGTTTTTGAACCGTTTGAATGAGCTGATCATCTTTCAGCCTTTGGATCGAGCGCACATGAGGGCGATCGTAGATCTAGAGCTCGGAGCGGTATCGAAGCGGTTGGCTGACCGGGGGATTACCTTTGAGCTCTCTGACGCAGCGAAAGACTTCCTACTCGAGGAGGGCTACGATGAGAAATACGGGGCCCGACCGCTTCGGCGTGCAATCGAGCGCCATATTGAGGACGGCCTCGCTGAGTCTATTCTCGCTGGCTCGATCAAAACCGGAGAACCGATCCAGATCGATGTGGATCCCGACGAGAAGGAGCTTACTTTCCGTCAGGAGACGTCGTCTTCGGTGTAAGCGGTAAGCAAAGAATTTAGGAAGACCGCTTCTTTCCTGCTCCAATCACAAAGCTGCACTGGGTCACCCAGGCTTTTGGGTCGGAGAAATGTGCCATGGCAGCGTCGAAGACCTCTTCGGACAAAAACCCTGTTGATAGAAGTTGGGATTTCAGCTCGGTGTAGGTCTGAATCCAGAACTTGGAGAGATCGGAGCCGCCCTGAAAGGTTTTGGTGTCTCCATTGACGGAAATATCGACCAATCCCTGCTCGCTCAACCACGGACCTAACCGACGCCCGATTTTGTAGTCGACGCTTCGATTCTCAGACCATTCGAGAAACCCAGTCCAGAACGATTGGACCGCCGAATTTAGCGTAGTGTGGACTGGATAAAAGTCCGGTTCTTCGAGGACGAGCCATCCGCCCGGATTCAGGGCTTCTGCCATCCGCGAGATGATATCGTAGCGCATCGGAAGGTGATGAAGGCAATTCCTAGTCACGATCAGGTCGTAACCCTCTCCGAGGAAATCAGTCTGCAGGTCAAGCTGGCGCACCTTGAGATTCCCTCCAGCGAGTTCATTGATGAATTTGGTGTCGAGATCAGAGACCGTGACCTCGCCTTTCGGCCCAACCTGCTCGGAAAGCCATTGTGAGACGGTTCCAATGCCGGCCCCGGCTTCAAGACATTTCCATCCGGGCTTTACGCCGATCTCTCCCAGTCGAAAGAAGAGGTTCGTATCGAGCATGGAAGCAAACATTTCCAGCCTTTCCCGCTCTCCCGGTAATGAGTGAGGAATGATGTAGCGAACCATAATCTTCAGTAGACGAGTCGATACTCTTGGTCATTCAATGGCTAGCTTTTTGTTTTGTCGCGTTTGGGAAGGGCGTAGTCCCGATTCATCGGGACAAGCCGCGATGGTTGAACCAGAAACGGGGATTTGTTTTCGAGTCGCCCGGCTTGTCCCGCGTCCGCGGGACTACGCCCTACCCAGAGGTTTCTTTTTAAAGCCCGACTTTAATATCGATAACGAAAATCCGACTGGTTCCGGTCTTGTCTTCGACGCGATTTGTCAGGATTTTGATCGTTTACGGTTTTTCCAATGAAAGCTTTAAATACTCCTGATCGTTCTCTATCGCTGCTTCCGCTTTATCTGCGCAGCACGGGGGTTCTTTTGATCGCGATGGCAGTCTACCTGGTTTTTGACCAGTTCAAATGGTGGGCCGATCGGGAAGACTACAGTTTTGGGTTCATTGTTCCTTTTTTCGTTGGTTACGTGGTGTATGAAAGGTGGCCGAGGATCCGCGCTTTTCTCCTTAAACGGGAGTGGAATGGTGAGGTTTGTTCTCCAGTTCCAAGCAAAGAAGCACCGATATCGGTCATTTTGGTTTTCTTGGCGTGGTGCACTGCTTTTGCAGGGCTGGGTCTATTTTTTCTCGGTGGATTCCTTCAGGCGATTGCAAATAATCCTCTGGTCCCCGGAGGACAAGCTCTCGCCTATGGTTTTGCCGCGACCTGTCTTTCAATCGCTTTTGTCGGAGCAGGTTGGCTGAACCGCGAGCCGGGAACGACAGTCTCGGCCAAGCAGCGTTTCCTTTTTGCCGGCCTCTTCGTATTCCCTGCCTTGATATGGGCACTCTCGATCCCCATGTTTGATTTTGCGGAACGCCGGGTGAGCCTTTTCCTTTTGAATAAGGTGACAATTATAGTGTTCAACACCTTCGATATACTCGGCATTCCATTAGAACGTCAGGGAAATGTGCTGATACTCGAAAAAGGGCGGGTTGGTGTAGAAGAAGCCTGTTCCGGTATTCGTTCTTTGATGGCGTGCTTGTTTGCAGGGTCGTTCCTCGCTGCGGTCTTTCTGAATAAGTGGTGGAAGAAAATTCTGTTGGTCGCCTGTGCGATGTTGTTCGCGTTCATCATGAACATTTTCCGCAGCCTCTTTCTCACTACTTGGGCACATTTGTACGGTTCCGACGCGATTGCAGGAACGGTCCATGATGTGACAGGCTATGCAGTTCTAGGCTTTACCTGTGTCGGTCTCTTGATCCTTCTTCCGCTTTTCAACCTGAGGTTGAACCTCGAAACGTTTACGGAAGATGATCCTGACGATGGAAAGGATCCCACTTCCTCGGAGCAGCCTAAAACGTAAGCATGAGAATCCTAATGATCTCTCCGGAGGTCAGCCCTTTTATTAAAGAGGGTGGTCTGGCTGACGTTGTGGGTGCACTTCCAAAGGCGTTGGCCGCTTTGGGTCACGATGTAAGGGTCGTTTGTCCTCGCCATGGAGGCCTATCGGTAGAGTCAAGTTGGAACAGGAGGGATGGGATACTCTTTGTTCCGAGTGGCTTCGAAACCCACTATGCAGCAGTTTGGGAGACCTTTCTGGATGATCGGGGGCAAGTGCCGCTCTACTTCATCGAGTACGAGCAGTTCTTTGCGAGGGGAGAAGTTTACCACGGTCCCTGGGGTGCTCATGAGGATAACGGCGAGAGGTTCGCGTTCTTCGCAAGGGCCTCGTTGGAGATTTGTTCGTTTCTCGGGTGGATCCCGGACGTGGTGCATTGCCACGATTGGACTACCTGCCTCGTCCCGGTTTATCTCAACACACTTTATCGGGGGATTCCGTTGGCAAGGACTGCCTCCGTATTGACGATACATAGCCTTGAGCACCAAGGCCATTTTCCTTACTCGGTGTTTCCCTACACTGGGCTCCCTGAGTCTGTATTTAGGGAGGATGGGCTCGAATCCTATGGTGGGATGAACTGGATGAAAGGTGGGCTTTATCACGCGACCAAAATCACGACGGTAAGTCCGACTTATGCGGAGGAAATCCGATCACCCGAAGGAGGATTTGGACTGGATTCCGTCCTCCGGTTTAAGGGAGGTGATTTAATCGGTGTCCTCAATGGGATAGATACCGAAGTTTGGAACCCTGAGGTGGACCCATTTCTCAAAGATCACTACTTTTCTTTTGAAGATCTTACTGGCAAACGCCGTTTGAAAGCGTTGCTCCAAAGGCGATTGGGACTCGAGCTCAGGGACGACATCCCTTTGTTCGGCGTGGTCTCCCGCCTGTTCCATCAAAAAGGTCTTGATCTCTTGGCCTCTGTAGTGGAGCGGATGGTCGATCAAGGAAGAATGCAACTGGCGATCCTAGGTTCGGGAGAAGCATGGGAGGAACGCTGTTTTCAGGAAGCAGCCTCACGCCACCCGGGTCTGATCTCTGCAACGATTGGATTCGATGAGGCACTTGCTCACGAAATCATCGCTGGGAGCGATTTCTTTATCATGCCAAGCCGATTTGAGCCCTGCGGACTTGGGCAGCAGTATGCGATGCGATATGGAACGATACCAGTCGTTCGAAGGACTGGAGGCCTTGCGGATACGGTAGTTCCCTATCGAACGGATGGAGCGACCGGCTTTCTCTTCGACGATCCCCATCCTCGACCGTTGCTCGAAAAGATTCTGGAAGCTACCACTCTTTGGAAACACGCCCCTGAGGAAATTAAAACCCTGCAGGAGAATGGGATGAAGCGGGATGCTTCGTGGGCAAGCTCTGCCAAAGACTACGAAAACGTCTATCAGTGGGCAGTTGAAGCAAAGAAGTAATCCTGAATTCGGGATAACAATGGGTTGGGTCGAAGTGCCCTGGAAACGGACTCAGAGCCATCGCAACGTGCTTTGTTCGATCTTTTTAAGAAAAAGGCGGACCGGCTTTCACCGGCCCGCCGTGGGTTTATCCAACTGATCGGCAGAATTGAATCTCTTTAGAAGCGCATCCGCAGCGCACCGTAAACGGTAATCGCTTCGACAGCGGTCACGTCGTCAGTGTTGGTGAGTTCTGCCCACTCAACACCGCCCATAAGCTTCAAGTTGTTTCCGGCAATATAATAATTCGCACCAAGGTATACAGCCTGCCACTCATTCCCTTCGTCAGCGTCTACATCGCTCTGGTCGTCAATCGCAGCCCGTCCAATGTAGCGCGACTGAACGCCGATGGCGTTGCCCTCGTCGGACTCAAGATAGTTGTACTGTGCAACCAGCTGTAACTTTTCGGTCACGTAGAACCAAGGCATGACAACGAATCCGAATACGTCATTGTCGTCCTCAGTGAGAGTTCCCCAAAGGTAGTTACCCATCAAACCGAAAGGACCAACCTCAATTTCAGCACCGATTGAGTAAGCTTGCTCAAACTGATAAGCCTCTTCGCTGTCGTTGTCTTGGTTCTGGACGGTTTCGAAGAAGATTCCGCCTTCCATATCGTCAGGAAGATAGTCACCGGCATCAAATCCTGCGCGTAGGATGTAAAGGAAGTGAGAGTCATTGTCCGAATCTAGAGCGTTTTCGTTCTCGTTTTCCCCGTTGAAGATTCCGACGTTCAGCCCAACCGGGCCGGCATCTCCCTCTGCCCAGATCCCCACATTCTTATCGACTGCGAAAAAGTTCGCCGGGTAAGAACGTTCAACCGTGAGGATATCTGTCGACGAAGTTGACTCTTCCATACCGATTGCTGGTTTTGTCTTTCCAACGCCAATATCGATTCCTTCAAGGCCGGTATAGACCAGTTCAGCGGTATCGAGATCCGCTCCTTCCGGAAGGACGTTTGCGCGAATGTCGAACGACAAGTTTTGGAAGAGTGCACCTTGGGTGCCGATACGGAGGCGGCGGATCTCAAAAGTGCTGTAGTCGTTTGTGGGCGCGCCTTCGATATCAGAATCGGGTGAGACGTAGCCAAATTGCCACTGAGCGCGTCCGCGGATGGCCAACTTTTTCACATCCGAGCGTTTGGGAGTTACATAAACGGCATCTTTGTCGGATGAACCTTTCATGCTTTCCGCCTGAGCTTCGGTAATGAACCCGTTGGAGACCAACACATCGAGAAGCTGCTCGTCCGCAAATGCACTTGAGGAAGCTCCTAATAACGCACCTGCGGTTAGAATACCGAGGATCTTCGTTTTGTTTTTCATGTTCTGGGTTTATTTGTTTTGTTTCGCTTGCCGAGATTTGGGCTAGCTGAGCGGATCGAAGCGGTCGAAATCCGAACGGGCAATCCTCAATCAAATGTGTGTCTTAAATGTCACAAAATGGAGGAAATGCTGTGAAAAACAGGTTTTGGCCGAAAGAATACTCTCTCTTGGGCAAGTAGTTTTCCTTCAGTCTTGCGGCGGAGGGAATCCTACCTAGTCTTTCGAGCGTGACGGAACAACTGAGGTTTATCGGAAGCCTGAAACACTGGCTCGTACCCCTTGTGTTTGTCCTCACCTCTTATTCCTACTCACTTGGCGAGGAGGGTGTCTTTCAAGAGTGGACATCAATTGACGGCCGTGTCCTTGAGGGTCGTATCGTTTTTCGAGATGGCGACAGCGTTCGAATAGAAAGGAAAGACGGGCGTGAGTTTTTGATTCCTTTGGACCGTTTCATCGAGGAAGACCGCGAACGGATGCGGCTGTGGGTACCGCCTGAAATTATGGTTCCAGAGCCAGACAATGCTGTGCTCGTCTTAGAGACACCCACTGGGCGCGGAAGTGGGTTTCTGGTGCAGGAAATGGGTCGAGTCTGGGTCTACACCAACCAGCATGTGATTGGTGATGCCGTAAATTTGAATGCTTTCGATATCAATGGGGAACAAGTACCGCTGGGTGATCTGGAGCTCGCGGTCGACCGTGATTTGGCTCGGTTTGTGACGACTGTAGAACGCGGTCTAAAATTAGCGGAGAGCGGTAAAACGGGTGACGCGATCCGGGTTTTTGGAAACAGCCAGGGGACGGGAGTAATCACACGGGACGATGGTGAAATTCTGGGAATTTCTCCGCTGACGATCGAGGTCTCGTCAGAGATCGTTTCTGGAAACTCCGGAGGGCCGGTCTTGAATGAAGAAGGCGAGGCCATTGGGGTGTCCGCTTTCGTCAAGTTTGGAGAGTACTCCTCTGATGCCACCATGGAAGACACCCGTTACGAAAAGCCTCGCCGCTTTGCGCTTCGCCTTGATCGGGAGATCGACTTCCGCAAGGTATCCCGCGACGAATTCGTGGAAACTTACAAGGTGTTCAATAATTCAACCGCAGTGTTTGACGAGGGTGTCGCACTCACAAGTCAGATTCTCGGGGACCCGTTCACTCGGGTAATGGTGGGGACGATTGATTCGAAAGAGCTCGCAGAAGTGGCTGAGGATCACAATAAGGACGTAGCAAAGTTCTCGGCCCTCAATTACTCGGGAATGCCTTACAGAAGCAAAATGAAGAGAGTATCTGGACGTCTCGTTGATACACTGGAAGATGCTCTGGGGGTTTGTGAGGAGTCGTTGAAAACGGCGCAGTTCCTCTTTCGTGACGAACGGTTTGGTTGGATGAGTTCGGAACTGGATCGGCGGCAAGAGCTTCTGGATCGGTTGAAGGAGGTAGTGGTGGAAGTAGAGGATTCCTTCTAGCGAAGGAGCCCACATTTGGTGGGCGAAGAGATCGCGAACGTTCAACTTGAAACTTCCAACGCTGAACTTTGAACAATCTCTTTTCTTAACTTTGGAGGTTTCGAGTTGGGAGGTAAGGTTCGCTATCTTTGGACCCAAACCCACCCCAACATTTGAGTAATTGGGTTTTTGGTTCTTTGGTTCAATGATGAGCGAGGAAAATGTCAGTCCGGTTGAGGGGTGGATCGAGGCCTATCGTATCCACGTTCTTGAAGAAGGGGAACCGCCAGCTTCGGTCTACGCTTTTTGTTCAAAAATTGGCATCGAAGAGTCGGAGTTTTTTAAGGAGTTCTCTTCGCTTGAGGCGCTCGAGTCCGAAATTTGGGCAGAGCGGATCCGATTTGTGCGTGATACTTTGAACGGTGACAAGGATTATGCTGACTACTCACCTCACCAAAAGTCCCTCGCTTTCTTCTACACTTTTTTGGAGGCGATTATGGGACAGAGGTCTTGGTATCTGGCGCGGTTTCCAAGGGAGTATCCCTCGCGGGATCCGCTTTTTCTACAGGGATTTCGGAGATCCTTCATGGAGTGGGCGAATGAGGTCGCGCAGGAGAATCGTGACGGTGCGATTGCGAAGCGGATTAACGCAAAAACGATCGTAGCAAATCTCCTTTACGCGCACTTTCGCTCGATCATTAAGTTTGCCCTTGAGGACAAGTCGAAAGGTTTTGAGCGAACGGATGCCTATGTCGAAAAGTCCACGAGGCTTTTCTTTGAGCTCGCCGATGCCAATCTGGCAGAGTCCGCAGTTGATCTTTTCCGCTTTCTTTCAGGCCGCCAGTCATGAAGGAACAGACTTCGATTCCGAAAGGCAAGGTAGGGCGAGCTGCCGCTTTGATTGGAACCGGTGCTAAGATTGGCGGCAACTATGCCAAGTACCATGCCAAGAAACTCGTTACTGGAAAGGACGATCGTGAGGGTCTCCATCGAGCAAACGCGAGCGATACTTACGGAACCCTTAGCAGGCTTAAGGGCGGGCCGCTAAAGATTGCCCAAATGCTCAGTATTGATACGGCTCTTCTTCCGTCCGAGTATGCGACTGAGTTTTCCAAGGCACACTACCAGGCTCCTCCGCTCTCTTACCCTTTAGTGAAGAGGACCTTTGTCCGCGAGTTCGGAAAAGATCCGCTCGACTTGTTTGATGAATTCAGCCAAGCCGCAGTCAGTGGTGCGTCGATCGGTCAGGTCCACAAGGCGAGGTTAGACGGGAAGGAGTTCGCGGTGAAAGTGCAGTACCCCGGCGTTGCCGAAAGCCTTCGCAATGATTTGCGACTCATCCGGCCTTTCGCGATGAAGATCTTTGATTTATCAGCAAGGGAAATTGACCCTTACCTCCAGGAGGTGGAAGCACGGTTGGTTGAGGAGACCGACTACGACCTGGAGTTGAATCGAGCACTTGAGCTCATTGAGAAAACGAGGGACGAAGTTCCAGTGCGTTTCCCCGGCTATCACCGGAGACTCTCTGGTGCCCGGGTTCTCACCATGGATTGGGTCGACGGGGTTCCACTCGACCAGTTCTCAAGGACCTGCGAGGATGGTGGTCTCCGTGACCGGATTGGCCAGGCTTTGTGGGATTTTTATCACTTCCAGATTCACGAGCTGAAAGCCTTTCATGCGGATCCCCATCCGGGGAATTTCTTGGTTCATGGCGACGACCTCTGGGTCTTGGATTTCGGGTGCGTCAAAGAGATTCCGGCAGACTTCCACAACGCGTATTTTCGGCTTCTCGAGCCGGGGATTGCCGGTCGAACTGACGAGATGGCGGCGGCACTTCTTCGACTGGAGTTGATACTCGATTCCGATTCGGAAAAAGACCGGGAGATTTTGCTGAGAATGTTTGGAGAGTCTGTGGAGCTTCTGTCCCGGCCCTTTGCGCAAGGAACTTTCGACTTTAGCGATCCGGGTTACATGGAAGAGATTCGCGAGTTTGGGGAGAGGACTGGAAATGATCCGGATATTAAGCGGCTCGGTTCCGGCAGAGGATCGACTCACGGTCTCTATGTGAATCGAGCTTATTTTGGGCTATACTCTTTGATGGGATTGCTCGGAGCAAAGATCCAGACCGGACTACCGGAATTGGGAGACGAGGCGTCTTCGGATTTAATGGTTGCCGTGGGGTAGGGCGTAGGATTCTACAATCCTCGCTGGTGGTAAATTAAAAAGGGGTCTTGATCAAAATAGGCCCGGCTTGCGGAACGCGGCGCCCTACCTTTTTGCCCTCGCCTCAGTGCATGCACCCTTTCGGTTTGCCGTTTCGGTGGGTCTTTGCGAAGAAGGGTTGAATGCTGCAATTTCTCAAAGTCGAAAATCTCGCCTTAATCGATTCGGTCGAGATGGAGTGTGAGGCGGGATTCACGGCAGTTACGGGAGAAACGGGAGCAGGAAAGAGCCTTTTGATGGGTGCCTTAGCGTTACTCTCTGGTCAGCGCGCGGACCGTTCAATGATTCGGGATGAGGCCGAATTCTGTGAAGTGCAGGCAGTTCTGTTTTTTTCGGATCCGCGGCGGGTGAACGAGGCACTGGAGCGGCAAGGTCTGGAACCGTTGGAGAATGGAGAGATGATTCTGATTCGCCGCATGCAGGCTGGAGGAGGGCAGCGGATTCAAATCAATGGTACGGTATCCACTCTCACACAGTTAGCAGGGGTTGGAGAGGCATGGTTGGAACTGCATGGACCCGATGCCCCGCTTGCTCTGTTCCATGAGGCCGAACAGATCGACCTGCTGGATGCCTTCGCGGGAAACGGTGCACTGCGGCAAGAGTTTGAAGGAATTTTCAGTCGTTGGACGGACACCCGGAAGCGCATTGAGGCGGTTGAAGGAACAGCGGTTCTTTCGGAGGATGAAATGAGTTTCTTGCAGTCCCAGATCGACGAAATTCGAAGTCTTTCTCTCTCCGAGGCGTGGGTAGAGAAACTAGAAACGGACTTCCGGCGGGTGTCTCATGCACGGGAGATCGACGGGTTCTTTGAGAGTATCGAGGAAGCCCTGACGGGTGAGAATGGTGTTCCCGAGAGATTATCTGAAGTCTACCGTTATGCACTGAAGCTGCAGGAATTGGTGCCGGAAAAGGTGAGTTCACAGGTAAACCGACTGGATGCCCTCCTGATTGAATTGAGTGATTTCGTTACCGACCTGAACGGATTGCGGTCAATCCTCGAGGTCGACCCCTACGAGATCGAAGAGGTGGAGGAGAATATGAAACGATGGATGGGGATCCGTCGAAAGCATGGGGCTTCGGTGGAAACGGTTCTCGCAAAGTGTGCTGAGATGGAGGAGCGAATTGCTGCCCAGGGCGATTTAGAAGGCACGCTTGGAAGACTTCGCGAAGAAGAGCAGAAGCTCCGGGTGGAGGTAGAAGAGGTTGGCAGGAAATTGACAGAGAAACGAAAAACAGAGGCGAAGCCCTTAGCCGATAAAGTTACGGATCTCTTGAAGCGCCTGGGATTCAAACGGCCCACTTTCCGGGTCGATGTCGAAACAACCGAACGTTGGTCCAAACGTGGAACATCGGTCTGTGAATACCTTTTTTCAGGGACGGCCGGCCAAGGTGCCTTACCGCTGGCAAAAGTGGCCTCAAGCGGAGAAATTGCTCGTGTGACCTTGGCGCTGAAAACCGTTCTTGCTGCGGTGGACCGCACGGCAGTTCTGGTCTTTGATGAAATTGACGCCAATGTTGGGGGAGAAGTCGGTCGGGAGATCGGCAGGGAAATGGTGCGCCTCTCTAAAGAGAATCAAGTTTTCACGATCACCCATTTGCCGCAGGTTGCTGCCTTGGCCGATGGCCACTTTGTTGTCAGGAAAGACCAATCGGAAAACGATTCTTTGGTCCATCTTGAGGACCTTTCTGCCAATCAAGATGAAAGGATCGACGAGATCGCTCGTATGCTTGGAGATCGAAGGTCAAAGACCGCACGATCGCACGCAATAGAGATGCTCGGAGGAGCGTGACAAGGCGCTCTCCAAGAGCAGGTTGGACTGATTAGAGATCACGGACGCTCTACTCGTTTGTATCCTTGGTCGGCTCGATTGCGACGTTTGGAGTGCTGCTCAGCCTTTCCTCAAAATCGTCAAGAGTTGCCGCCTCATCCTTTTCCCTCAATAGGCGATAAACCTCAAGAGCCTGTCCCATTCCGGCCGCTTCATTACTTTCGAAGATCTTTGTCTGTAGCTGAGCATTGACCTGCCCCGCTAGGTAGGCTCCCAACAACTCGCTCGTGTATGGGTAGTTATCAACCTCGAGCCACGGCATGGACTCTGGATCAATGTAAATCTGAATGAGAGGACTCTTTTCCGCGTAGGCGACGATCCCTCCGATAACCTCCCGACCCCGCTCCGAAAGAGGATCAGCCATATATTCCGTGAGCCAACCTTCCACCTGAGATCGTATCTCTACCATCAGCACCAGATTCACAAGGTCATTGACGAACTCGTCCCTGATTCTCTCCTGCTCTTCAAGGTTCTTCCCCTTCCTAATGCTATATCTGAGTTTTACATAGGACCCATCGAAAAGCCCGACTCCCACAAGAGAAACTCGTTGTCTACGCTCAATCGGCTCCCTTGTGTCGAAATCCAGAACCTGGTCAAAGTTGATTGGCATTGAAAGAAATGTAAACGTGCCGTCTTTACCCGATTTGCGTGCAGAGTTGCCGAATACCACGTTTTCGTAGATGCCTAGTTCCTCTACTTTTCTGATTTCGCCGAGAGTTGCCGATAGTTCCTCAACGATAGCTTGATGGTTGGGATCGTCTTTCAGGTCCGTTCGGTTCTTGTTGTATATGTAGACTGTTGCGTAAGCGCCATCCCCGGAATACGTCACTGATTTCCCTAGACCCGGTTCATCATAGACATGCTTCTCACCGATCTTCAGCCCGGCAATCTCCTTAGGTAGGATAATGCCCGTCTCATTGTTTAAGATCGAACTGTTCGCGTCTAAGGACAGGGAAAGAGCAGACAAAGCGATCGACAGAAAAAGAAGGAAAGAAGTGCTTTTCATGGTTTTTGCGTCAGTAGGCTGGCCAGATTTAACTGGTAGGGGAGGGACAAAGAATACTGCATATTCTATCGAGGGGATACATCTCTTGAGAAAATCTAAGAGCTTTCAGCGGGATGGTAATCGAAGTGTTTACCAGTTCTCCATAAAAAAGATTCGTGAGGAACGAAGGAGGCTTGATTGCAGCGGGATACAAAGTAATTGGTTAGTGCGTTGACTATCGTCCAAGGAACGGCGACTTCAGTCGCCGATAGGAGACTTGCCTGAACCACTTGAGCGGCAGCTGAAGCAGCCGCTCCCTTTCTCCCGCAATCGCGAGCCAAAGGAGGTTAATCGAAGTGCCCTCTAGGCGAAATTTGAGTTTGCAAAAGTTGAAAAAGAACAAACAGTCTTGCAAAGTTTCAATAACTATTGAAACTATAAGAAGATTATGAATAGGAGAAGGGTGGTTCTAGCCGGGGGAACGGGTTTCATGGGTCGGGCATTGAGTCGCCACTTCATCGACAATGGCTACGAGGTGGTGGTTCTGACTCGACAAAAAAGGTCCGACGAGGATGGCCTCCACTACGTGCGATGGGATGGTAGGGCGATTGGTGATTGGGTTGGGCAAATAGATGGAGCTTGGGGGATCATCAATTTGACGGGTAGAAACGTTGATTGCCGATACAATAAGCGAAACCGGCGGAAAATTTACGATTCGAGGATCGATTCTGTCGGTGTGCTCGAACGCGCAATTCAACTAGCAAAAATTCCACCAAAAGTCTGGGTTCAGACGGCTACTACGGCAATTCTTGGGGATGCCGGAGAGGAGATTTGTGATGAAACGGCTCCTGAGGGACACGGTTTCTCACCTGGCGTAGCGCGGGCTTGGGAAGAGGCCTTTAACTGGGCGAGAGTCGATCCCGTCCGAAAGGTCCTGTTTCGAGTCAGTTTCGTTCTGGGGCGCAATGGCGGAGCGCTTAAGCGGCTCAAGCTTCTCGGTCGGTTCTTTCTGGGTGGAGCTGTTGGAACGGGCAAGCAGTTCTACAGCTGGATCCACATCGATGATCTTTGCAGGATGTATGAGTGGGCTATCGAACACGAAGAGATTGCCGGACTCTACAACGCTACTGGTCCCGGGCCTGTGAGGAACAAAATTTTCATGCAAGCACTTCGGAGAGCGATAGGCAGGCCATGGGCGCCTCGTGCGCCTACGTTCCTCGTTAAATTCGGGTGTTTCTTTCTACGGACAGAGCCGGAGCTTGCCCTTCTTGGGAGGCGCTGCATCCCCAAACGATTTCAGGAAGCCGGATTCACGTTTAAGTATCCTGTAATCGAGAACGCACTCGATGACCTGATCTAACGAACAATCGAAAGGATAAAACCAATGAATACTACGATACCGATAATTGTCTATGCCACTTACTTCTTCGTCAGCCTTCTGATGACGGTTTGGGTCGCCCGGACGCTTCACCGAAATGGACGCCTTTTTCTTGTCGATGCATTTCATGGCGACGAAGAGAGAGCAGACGCGGTCAATCATCTGCTGGTAGTCGGGTTCTACTTGATTAACATTGGGTTCGTCCTGCTGTTTCTGAGCGCTGGTAGAATCCCGAGAGACGCAGTGGCCGGGATTGAGTATACCACCACTAAATTAGGGGTAGTGATGCTGGTCCTTGGAGCGATGCATTTCTTCAACATGTACAACTTCGATAAGATGAGGAAGAAGGCGGCCAACAGAGAGAGGTTGGCTGAACCTCGGCTTCGAGAAACCAAGGAAAGAACGAATCAGGTCTGAGTAAGTGGTAGTAAGAAAAGGTAGATTTGTACATCTCGTAGTGGAAGGGCTCACCTGCTTTGCTGGGAAAGTTTGACCGTGCAAGGAGCGGCGACTTCAGTCGCCGATAGAATGCTTGCCTGAACCACTTGATCGGCAGCTGAAGCAGCCGCTCCTGAATGGAGTGTCTCCCCGCACCCGTGCTGGAATTCTACACTTCCAGCAGTTAATAATGGTAGTTGGGAAAACGAATACCGACGATCTCCCCTCTAAAAGAAATAGCGCAAGGTCACTCCGACCTGCCGCGGCTCTCCAAGCTCTTCATATTGAGCACTGGGATCAAAGGTTGGGTCGTTGTAGTCGCCGAAGTAAAGGGCTTTTGTCCCGTAGTCGGTATCAAAGACGTTGGTGATCCAGAGACTCAGTTCGAAGTCGCCCAGCTGATACCCGAACCAGAGATCTACAAGCTGGTAGGCATCTCCTCGGCCGTTGAAGAAAGAATCGTAGTAGACCGAATCTTGCCCTCGAACGGTAACCCTAGCGAACGCGGGATCAATGGGTCGAACTTCGGCGTAAGCGGAGAAAGTGTAGGCCGGAGCCATAGCCTGGTCACGGCCGTCTACCAAAGTGGGAATGTTGTTGGCCTCAATCCGTGACTGAAGCAGTCCCAGCGAGCCTCCGAGCTTTAGCCAGTCTCTCGCCACCCAATCCACTGTTCCTTCGGCTCCATACCCGTAGGAACGTTCGGCGTTGGTTTGTGTGAGAACAAAGTTAAATCCGGGATCCAATTCCCAGCGGCGAACCTGTGGGTCATCGCGGTCGAAGGCAAAGAGAGAAATCCGGGTTTCGAGTGTGCCATCGGGCTTGTTGTAGGTCCAACCTCCTTCGACCGCATAGAGGGTCTCTGCCTCGTAGAAGAGTTCGAGGGCGTTTGGGTCAGCGTTGATTCCGCCGCCTTTGTATCCGCGTGAGAGTTTCGCGTAGAAGGATTGATCGTCAGTGTAAAGGTAGCGGTAGGATACATCCCCTCCCCAGAGAAACTCTTCATCATCAGTGCTTCCGTCGAAGGAAGGATTGTTGGCATCCTCCAGATCCACGCGGCGCCCTTCCAAACGAAGAGTGCCTCCGAATTCATGCCTCTCGTTTAAGGGATAAAGAACTTCTCCAAAAGTGTAGAACCGGGTCTCGGTGAAGCGGTTCCTTCGGAAAAAAGGGACTCCATAGTTGGTTTCTCCGTTGGAATCCTGGTCAATGTAGTCTCCACCAACACCAACGGTGTAGCGAGTGGTATCAGGGCCTTCGTTGCGAAGGTAAAGAAATTCCTGCTTATAGCGTTCGGCTTCGCGATCGAATTTCTCCGACCATGACTGTGGGCCGTCGGTTCCCCAGACATTTTGCCAGAAGGAAACGTTCTCTGGATCGTTCGTGGTGTTGAGCCAATCCGCATCGAAGCTGTAGGTCGTGTTGGTGCGCTGGAGTGTAGTCCGAGAGAGGATCTCCTTTTCAAGAGGTCCAAATCCCGCTTCGACTGCGAGGGCTCTCGAACGTTGGTTATCAGATCCCGGATAGTCACTGTAGACGGTCCGGGTGCCCTCGTTGGACCGCAAGCTGAAGTTGTCGTAGCCGTTTTGGAAGTCGCTATAGAGTCCTGTTACGCGAAGACGGAAGGTGTCCGAGGGATCCCAATGGAGCTTTAGGCGGGATGTAAACTCATCTTCGTCTGCGCCACGATTTCTTCCAATGAAGGCATTCTCTGTCGGTCCGTCGGAGGTATTTTGGAAAACCGAAAGCCGCATGGTGAGGTTCTCGTCGATCGCTGTAAGCGGCCCCCCGACTGCGACCCCACCACGGTAGGTATCGTATTCTGCGATCGTTCCCTCGGCTTGGCCCGTCCAGTAGTCGGTCGGATTAGTGGATTCAACATAGATAAGACCGGCTAGTGCTTGGGTTCCGTAGAGTCCACTTTGCGGGCCGCGAAGGACTTCGACGCGCTCCACATCAAAGAGCGAAACAATGTTTCCGAAGCCGCTGAAGTCGATCCCATCGATCACCAGCCCAACAGAAGGAGTAACGGGTTCAATAAAGTTATCGTATTCCCCGATACCGCGGATTTGAAAGAATCGCGCGCGGGAGGAGCCGCCTGCGAAGGTAAGGTTAGGCGTGTCGAGGACGAGGTCTTCGAGGTGGCTGGAGTTAGGGTCAAGCAGCTCGTCGCCAGTGAATACGGAAATGCTCGAGGCGGTTTGCTGTGCGGTTAGGTTGAGAGAGGATGCCGCAACGGTAAATGGCTCAAATTCGTGATGCTCCTTCGGATCAGGTTGGTCAATGGGTTCTGTTGTAGGCCCCTCTTCCTTTGGCTCAGGAAGCGGGGGTTTGGGCTCCGGCTCGGGATTGGCGGTCTGCCCGAGAACCGTTGAAGCGGTCAAAGCCCCTGCAAGGAGGTGTGTGAATATACGAGACGGTTTCTGAATCATTGATAGTGCGGGTCCGATTGTAGAATCGGAGGAACGATCCAAACCCTCAACCGTTCCTCCGCCGGTATGAGCCGGATCAGGTTCAAAGGGTTTGGGAGGCTGCCCCCTCCTGTCTCAGCTCCCGGATTCGGAAGCACCCCTGGTTGATGTCGGGAAGCTACGGAGAAGTGCGTCTGTGTGTCAAGAGGATAGCCTTCACCAGAGAAAGCCGAACTTTAAACATCGAACTCCCAACGACACTTTCGCTGTTGGATTTTCGAAGTATACTCTTCGCCGCTCGCTGGCGTTCTCGGAGTTGACCATCAACGATTCCAAGGCATCCGTGCCAGGAATAGTCCCATTCCGCAAAAATCGGTTACTCCCGAGACGACTAGACCAAAGCCCGCGAAACCAGGGAGAATTAACCAGAGTGGATCGACGAAGACGCCAAGGAGAACTCCTGCAAAGATGATTGATCCGGCCCCAATCCGAACCTGTCTCTCGATGGAAATTACGCCTTTGCCTTCGAAGAGAGGGAGGGATGCTTTTCGCCAAGCGGTTGTTCCGCCTGAGATGGACGCGCTAGATGGGAGATCATCTGCCTCGCTGATTTTTTCGACCGCGTTTTTAGAGCGCTTTCCACTTTCGCAAATGAAAAACACTCGGGAGAATCCATTGGCGATCGAACGGAGAGAATCAGCATCCAATTGATCAAGGGGTAAGTTTACGGCTCCGTCTGCATGCGCCCTGCGAAACTCTGCAGGAGAACGCACGTCGACGAGGATGGTGTCGGGTGAGAAGAGTTGTGTGTGCGCTTCTTGCGGAGAAATCGTTGGAATTGAGGACATTGCGGGAGCGTGAAAGTGTAATGCCCATTCGTCAATCGGATGCGAACTCTGGAATGAGCAAAGGAAGGGAAAGATGCGGTCTTCTCCTTTCGTTTTTTTCTGGCTTGAGTCGACCGGTGACCGAAAAACTGGAGGGCTCAGCGGCTTGCCGCTCGCTCTGGATTACCGAAGGCACCTGTAATGATTGAACTCTTGCAGTTGCCCGAAACTCCAAACGAAATGCTACTTTTGGTGTCGCTCTACGAATCGTGATTCGGGAGACTCTTGGTGGATGGCTATCGTATTTCGCTTTATGATTCGCTTTTATCAGCTGGTCCTAAGTCCGGTAAAGGCTTCCTTTGGGATCTCGGCCACTTGCCGCTACATCCCTACCTGTTCTGAATATGCAGAGGAGGCGATCCGGGTTCACGGAGTCTTTCGCGGAAGCTGGCTGGCTATGAGAAGACTTTCCCGATGCCATCCGTGGGGTGGCTACGGATACGATCCTGTGCCTCCACCCCGAAAGGCCAGAACAGCGGATTGACTGGCTCTGTTTTGTCTCTACCGGTTCTTCAAAGTCTTTTATCGGGAATCCGTTGACGCTCTTCCTCTCTGTCGCTTATGAGAGTGAACAATGACTACTGAATCTGCACCGCCCAACGTCAATAAATACGTCCGCCGTTGGGTGGATGGAATCGTTCGTCTTTGCGAACCCGATAGCGTCCACTGGTGTGATGGGTCGAAAGAGGAGTTCGATACGCTGATGGGGGAGATGGTTGACTCGGGCGTTGCAATCAAACTCAACGAAAAGACGCGGCCCAACAGCTTTCTTTTTCGGTCTGATCCACGGGACGTAGCCCGGGTAGAGAGCCGGACATTCATCTGCAGTCTGGGTCCGGACTCGGCGGGGCCGACCAACAACTGGGTCGATCCGGATGAGATGAAGGAGAAGATGAACGCTTTGTCGGCTGGATGTATGAAAGGCCGGACGATGTATGTGATTCCCTTTTCGATGGGCCCTCTGGGATCCGATATCGCGAAGATCGGGATCGAGCTCTCTGACTCCCCTTACGTCGTTTGCAACATGCACATCATGACGCGGGTCAGTGCGAAGGTCTGGGAGATCCTTGGCAAGAGCGACGATTTCGTAAAATGCGTGCACTCGGTGGGTGTTCCCTTAGCTGACGGCGAGAAAGGCCCTGCCTGGCCCTGCGATCCTGAGAACACCACCATCGCCCACTTCCCGGAAGAACGGACCATTCTCTCGATCGGCTCCGGCTATGGGGGGAATGCGCTCTTGGGTAAAAAATGCTTTGCCCTCCGGATTGCTTCAAAGATGGCTTACGACGAAGGTTGGATGGCCGAACACATGCTCATCCTTGGAGTAAAGGAACCTTCGGGACGCAAGAACCATGTGGCCGCAGCATTCCCGAGTGCTTGCGGAAAGACGAATTTTGCCATGCTGATTCCCCCGAAACCCTTCCGCGAAGAGGGTTGGGAGGTGACGACGGTGGGCGATGACATCGCATGGATCAAGCCAGTCGACGGAGAGTTGCGAGCGATCAATCCGGAAAACGGGTTCTTCGGGGTAGCTCCGGGAACGTCAGCCGAAACCAATCCGAACGCGATGGAGTCGTGCTCTAAGGATACGATCTTCACTAACTGCGCACTTACTGATGACGGTGACGTCTGGTGGGAGGATATGACAGCGGAGCCTCCAGCCCATTTGATTGACTGGAAGGGTAACGATTGGACCCCGGATTCGGAGACCACTGCCGCCCATCCGAATGCCCGCTTTACTGCGCCCGCTCGCAATTGCCCGATCATCGATCCAGAATGGGAGAATCCAAAAGGGGTCCGGATTGATTGTTTTCTCTTTGGCGGACGCCGGATGAGTGATATCCCGCTCGTCTTCCAGTCCTTCAATTGGATCCATGGAGTTTATCTTGGGGCAACAATGGGGTCAGAGCTTACGGCTGCTGCCGAGGGGACAGTCGGCAAACTGCGTCGTGACCCCTTTGCGATGTTACCATTTTGTGGATACAATATGGGGAATTACATGCGCCACTGGTTCAAGATGGGTAAGGAGATGAAGGAGCCGTGCCGGATCTTTCACGTCAACTGGTTCCGCAAAGGAGAGGATGGGAAGTTCATCTGGCCGGGTTTTGGCGAGAATATGCGGGTTCTCAAATGGATTCTTGGCCGCGTGAATGGAAGTTCCAAGGCGTTCGAGTCGCCGGTTGGATGGATGCCCCGCTTCCGAGACTTTGATTGGAAAGGACTCGATTTTTCGGAAGAGGATTGGAATGAACTGATGCATGTGGATCGGCACAAAATGAAGATGCAAAGCCTTCAGCACGAAGAACTCTTCCTACAACTCTCGGAGCACCTCCCGCCTCAAATGACCTACGAGAGGGAATTGATTATTAGTCGGATGTAGGTTTTCGGATTGTCTAGAGAGTGAGCTTTTGTCGTCCTATACCCATGAAATTTTTTCTCTTTCTCTCCTCATTCGGTCTAATGGGTATCTTTACGGGATGTTCGTCCCTCGATTCCAGCGACAGTGCCGAGTTCGAGCGGTTGCAAGCAGGAGGTGAACTGGCGGAGGATGAGCAGGAGGAGATGGATGATTCCATCTCCGGTTCGACTGGGGCAGGGGAGTAGTCTCTTACCCTTTCTGTCTCTGTAGCGGAAGCGCGATAGCGATTTCGAGGCGTGGACGTGGGAAGAGGGTTCAACCCTCGATCATTTGTTCTTGAGATAGGAGGAGATTATCGAGGCATGAAGCTTCATCCTACGAAGAGGATCGTTAACATTCTGAACCTTTGTTCGCCAGCACTCACGATTGCGCCCGAAGCATGTCTCGGAATGGGCCTTCCTCCTCCGCCAGTTCCTCCCAAGTTCCTTCCGCCACACTTTTTCCGGACCGGAGTACAATAATTCGATCGGCACCTCGAATCGTGCTCAACCGGTGTGCAATGGTGATGGTCGTCCGGCCGCTCGCGAGATAATCAAGTGCGTTCTGAACGGCCTTCTCGCTCTCATAGTCGAGTGCGCTGGTCGCCTCATCGAGAATCAAGATGGGAGGGTCACGGAGCAGTGCGCGGGCGATGGCGATTCGCTGACGCTGACCTCCTGATAGGCTAACCCCTCGCTCCCCGACCTTGCTATTGAATCCGTCCGGTAGTGCGTCGATAAACTCTAGCGCATAGGCGTGTTGTGCGGCTTCCCGCACTTCCTCCATCGTCGCATCTGGTTTTCCGAATCGGATGTTATCTAGAAGGGTACCCGAGAGAAGAAGGTTGTCCTGCATCACGATGGCACAGTTCTGCCGGAGGTGCCGAATGTCCCAATCGGACTGGGAAGTTCCATCGATGAGGATATCGCCTTCGGTCGGAGCATAGAAACCGAGGATGAGACTTACGAGGGTGCTCTTTCCTGAACCGCTGGGGCCGACAAAAGCAACGTGTTCGCCAGCCTTGATCAACATAGTGAAGTGATCGATTGTCCGCTCCTCTGAATTCTTCTCGTAGGTAAAAGAGACATCGCGGAATCGGATAGTTCCTTTCATCTCCTCGGGCTGGAAAGTTCCTTTCCAGTCCTCAACATAGGCGGAATCGAGCAGCTCTTTGATGCTGCGATAGCTTTCCGCACCGAGGAGATACTGAGTGCTGAATTGACTAATCAGGGTGACAGGGGTCAGGCAAACCGGCAGGGCTCCGATCAAGGCGACCAATGCTCCGAGACTCATCTGATCCTCAATGACCAGCCAGCCGCAGAAAGCCACGGCGAAGAGGGAAAGGGCCGTTACCACACTGAACAGCATGTAACCAAGAGATTGGTTGATCTTCATCTGTCCAGCTCGCGTCTCTCCATACTCATGACTGAGTCGGTTCATTTCCTCCCGAGCCTCGTCCTCGCGACCGTAGCCACGAACCAGCTTGATGGCCGAAATAAACTCGCTTGCCTGGCCCGTCATTTTCTCGCGGGCACGACGAACGGCCTCATTGTTCTTCTCGAGCGGCTCAAAGTAGATGATTCGAACCAACGCAAAAATCGGGACACAGATAAGAACAATGACGACTAGCCATAAGTTGATCCAAGCAAGAGCCGCAACGAGGAGCAAAGACCGGAAAATCTCTGGGATGATCATGGCCACGGACTGGATGGTCGTCATTTCGATATTGCTGGTATCGAACGCGTACTTCGAGAGGAGCCGACCCGTCTGGGTCGAGTCGAGGAATCCGAAGTGCATGAAATTCAGTTTATGAAATATTCGCGCACGCATTCTGCGGAAGATGTCTTGGGTCTCCTTTGTTAGGAAGGACACGGCAATCTTCATGAAAATCAGGTGGAGCAAGAGCAGTACGATCGAGAGCCAGGTAAAGAACCAAACCTCACCAATGTCTTTGTTGGGTATGGATTTATCGACGATCAACTGGGAGATGACCGGAAATGGGGTGATCGCAATGATGGACAAACTTCGGAGGGTCAGAAAAGGGAGAAGCTTCTTCCGCTGGCTCCAGAGAAACCCCTTTAATTTTGGCCTTTCGAGTCCCTCGAGGGTATGGTGATGCATGATCGGGAGACGATGTTGAACCTGCCTCTGTCTTAGGTTCAACCAGAAAGGGACAAAGGCACTAACCTCTTGGTGTAGTGTGAGAGATGCGGCTGCTTTTAATCTTCAAAATCTGTTTCGAATTCAGACTTGCATTCCAAATACCGCCTCTTTGTGATGTTCCTTTGCATTCGATGCAGGGTGGAGCAGCCCGGTAGCTCGTCAGGCTCATAACCTGAAGGTCCTCAGTTCAAATCTGAGCCCTGCACCCAACGGGGGTATTCGGTAATTCCGGATACCCCCGACCACTTTTGCTTCCGGGGAGGTTTGTGAGGTCTGGATTTCCAAAAAAAGGAATGGAGCTCTTGGTTTGCCTCAGCAAAGATACGAAAGAGGCTGGGTGGGTGTGGAATGTTGCTTGGTTGAACTAAAATTTGGCTTAAATCTTCCAGTAGGGCTCGAGCTTGACTCGATGCCATCGGATAGTTGCATCAGTCGCCAATGAGGGGCGGCCGGCGTCCATTCGGCTGGGCTCATGACGGACAAGCACCGGCTCTACACTAAGGATTGAGTTTGATGGTTGGTCAGATTGTTTCCTCTTGGCCTCGGGCCAATCAGGGTCAGGGAATTCAAAGCTTCGTCTTTTTCACCTTCGACTTTTGGTCCAAATTTTGATGAGATTGCGGCGAGCTTATGGGAAAAAACAAAGCATCCGCTGGCATTGTCTCGCTTCTAGCCGCTGCAGGTCATGGGGCACAGGCTCACATTATTCAATCTCCCACGGTAGGAAGTGGACTTATGCCTCCGGCATTCGGCGATGAGTTGCTATGGAGTGTCGACGGCGACGGTGACGGTGAATTCGCTCTTTACCGCGTCGATGACAATGCCATTTTTGCCGGAGCGCTCACGGGGGCGAATTTTTCAGGAAGGGGCTCTGTCATTGGGCGGGCGGCTTTGCCGTTTGCTGCGTATGCTCTGCCACCAGGGTTTTCGATCGGGGCAACTCTTGCAACCGGCTATGCCTTCAAGCAGGAGAGTTCGACGGGTCCAGTTGTATTCACAGTGAACAGTGCGATTTTTGTTTATGCAGAATCTGCGGGCTTTTCGATTGGTCAGTCTTCGCTGATTGGATTCCGGTTTGATATTTCGGGGAACACTCACTACGGGTGGTTGCGGTTAGAGCCGACAGCCGGTCCAGTAGGGCGGGGGATAACGATTAGCGAGGCGTATTACGAAAGCACGCCCGATACCCCGATTGCAGCGGGTGCGATCCCCGAGCCGGCGAATGCGGCGGTTGGGCTGGGACTTCTGGCGCTGGGTGCTGCGGGGTTGCGCCGCTGGCGGCGGGACAGGTAGGTTGGATTCTTTGTTTGGGGCAGGATTGGTTGATTAGTGTAAGACCCAGTTGATTTTTTGGTAGCGCGGATTGGTTCAATCCGCAGATGGGGGTTGAATGGCAGAACTATTGTTTTATCAGCGGAGTTTGTTTCTAGAAAGACTTTTGAGCCGCCAATCCGCTGTTTTTGCCAAAGAGTCGCTGGAGGGTCCGCGTCTCGCGGATCGTTTGATTCTTCGAACAGCCCTGAATTGTGGACGCCGAGACGGCGGCCCTCCATGGTTGAGGATGGGCGTGCGTTTTGGGTATGATCCCCGTGCCGTTGGGGCCCAACGGCGCTATCTTGGGTTTCGACTCAACCGTAGACGAATCGTGATAGCGATTCCTTGGGGGAGATAGTGGCGGGCTAAAAGAAGGGTTATTTGGATTGGCGGCCCGGTCCGGGCGGAGCCGGACCCTCCCCATACCATACCCTACGCAGTATTCTCCGAGGCCTTCTCGCACCCCAAGAACCAACGATACAGAGCTGGTGTGAGGGTGAAGGCGATGAAGGTGGCGCCGCCAACTCCCCCTACTAGAATGATTGCAAGCGGTGGCCAGAAGTCGCCTCCGATGATAAGGAGGAGAGGGATGAAGCTTCCAATCGTAGTAAAGGTGGTCGAGATGAGGTGGCGTCCACAGTCGAGGGTTTCTTTAACGATTTCATTGATCCCCATTTTGCCTTCCTTGGCTCTCGCGGTGATCGCCGCCAAGACAACAATGTTGTCGTTAAAGGCGAGTCCGACGAGCCCCATCGAACCGATGATCGTGTTGAAGCTGATCGGAAAGCCCATGAGCCAGGTGGCTAGGAGTCCGTAACCGATCGCTAGAGGAGCGGCGATGACCAGAATGATCGCATGGCGGACGCTGCGGAACGTCAGGATCAAAGTGGCGATCAGAGTGACTCCGATGACGGGGAGGAACTTGGCCAGGTTGCCGACCGCGTCTCCCTGATTCTCGGACTCACCCCCTAGCTCGAGCTGATAGCCGGGTGGGAGAGTGAAATCAGAGTCCTCGAGTGCCCCAACAACGTCGTTGGTGATGTCGATAGGCAGGGCTCCGGTCTCTGCAAATCCGAGGATGCTGTTCACCCGCTCATTGTTGCGGCGATCAATGCCGGCGGGTGCCGGACGGAGAGAAACACTACCGAGAGCTCTCGCCGGGATCCATTCACCTGCTGAGGCTTGAGGACTTGTGAAGATGAACTCGGATGCTGCAGAAACGCTATCCCGCGCCCGAATTGGTCGAACGATTCGAATGGGGATATCCTCGATTTCTTCGATCACAGTGCCGACAGTCAAACCGCTGAGCTGCGCGTCGAGCTGTTGCGCGGCTTGCAATGGAGAAAGACCGGTCAACGCCATCTCCTCCTCGTTGAGATCGAGCCAGATCTTTGGCTGCCCGCTCGGCATAGTAGCCTGTGTGTGGAGAATACCCGGATGCTCAGCCAAGAGCAGGCGGATCTCCTCGCCAAGTTCACGCAGGGTTTTGATGTCGGGTCCGGACAGACGGAACTCTACGTCCGAATCCGCAGGCGGGCCTTGGGCGAACTTTCGGGCGACCATCTGAATCTCGGGAAGCTCTTTGTCGGCCCAACTCTGAAGCTGGCGAACCATCCGGTCGCTTGCTTCTGGACTCGCGGTCCAGATCGTTCCGTGAGCGTAGTGAGAGGAACCGTCTTCCCCCATGATCAGGTTGTAATACACCGTCGGAAAGCTGGAACCGACCAGCCATCCACTCCGCCTCAGTTCCGCGTCGTTGGAGAGGTAGTCATCGATCTTTTCGACGAATCGTTTGGTTTCATTCAGTGACGTTCCTTGGGGAAGCCACAGATCCACCTCAAACATATCCCGGTCGGTCCGCGGGAAAAACTGGCTACCAAGAGTTCCGGCGAGATAGAAACCGAGGATAGGGATAACGAGATTGAGCCCGACAGCGAGTAGCGGACGACGAACGAGCACCTTGAGGAACCAGGAGGCAGCCTGGGTCAGTCGGTCGCTTCCGATCCCGCTTCGTAGCCATTCAATTCCGCTCTTTCTTTTGACCGGCCCAGATCGTCCAGAGGCTGCGAGACAGGCAATGATGGTAAGCGAAAGAAAAAACGAGGAGCTAACCGCTACGATGACGCTGATCGCGATCGAACCGACAAAATCCCCAGCTCCGCCGGCCAAAAGGGCAATTGGCATGAACGCGAGGACGGTGGTGAGCGTTGAGGAGAGAAGAGGGAAAGTGAGATGGCGAACAGCACCGGAAGCCGCTTGGATTGGCGACAGGCCCTCCCTCTTTCGTTTCCGAACTTCATCCGTGACGACGATCGCGTTGTCGATCAAGAGCCCGAGAGCGATGATCATGCCGAAGATCGACATCTGGTGGATCTTCCCGCCGTTGAGGTTGAGAATGAAGAAGGTGAGGGCGGCAGTCAGCGGAAGCGCGAATCCAACGATCACTGCGGATCGCCAGCCCATTGTGAGCAGGATGACGATCACGATCACTCCCGCACCCAAGAGTAGGTTCTCTCCGAGCGATTGGAGGCGCTCTTCGATGTAGTCGTTTTGGAGAAAGATGGTTTCGATCTTGAGGCCCCCGCCGATCTCGCTGCGAAAATCCTCCAGAACGCTTTC
The DNA here is from genome assembly GCA_038744685.1 of Verrucomicrobiota bacterium. NCBI lineage: Bacteria > Pseudomonadati > Verrucomicrobiota > Verrucomicrobiota bacterium. The sequence goes on along the minus strand of JBCDMB010000003.1, from coordinate 160,347 downwards.
GGCCCTCTCGGTCCATTCTCCGACGAGACGGTCAGAGCGGATACGGGCTGCGAGTAAGACCGTGCGTTCGCCGTCGACGAGGGCAACTTCGGTCGGCGGATCCCTCTCGTTTCGGGTGATGGTGGCAATATCGGAAAGGCGAACGGTTTGGCCTTCCGGTGTCTGAACGACCGGGATTTCCGAGATGCGTTCCACCGAGTCAAGCTCACCCGTCACTTCGATGCTTAGGTCGATCTCACTCGTCGATAGGGTTCCTGCTGGCACTTTGCTGTCACTGGTCTGCAGCGCGTTTGCCACCGATTCGTAGGTGAGGCCGAGGTTGGCGAGTGCGATTGGATCCACTTCTACGGTGATCTCCTCTTCGGCAGCCCCAAAGAGACGAACCAACTCGGTGCCGAATACGCCGCGCAGGCGATTGGCTAACTCATTTGCGGTTCGGGTGAGGACCCGTAGATTGGGATCACCTTCTGGCCATCCCAGAGAGACGATCATGGTAAAGGCAACTGCGTTTCGTTTGTCGTCAAAGAACGGAGTGCCGACGCCGGGGGGAAACCGTGAAGCGACATCGCCAAGCCGATCACGGATTTCCGAGAAGATCCGCTTGTTCTCCGGTTCGTTGATCGTGTCCAAAAGCTCAATCACTACGACCGAAACACCGTCACTGGAGGATGATTCGATAAACTTGATCCCTCGGATTTCCTGAAGCGCCTGCTCGATCGGCTCGCTGACGAGGGCTTCGACGCGGTCGGCACTGGCGCCCGGGAACTGGGTGAGGATTTGAGGGTTCCGATTGTTGATGACCGGATCCTCCAAACGAGGCATTGATTGCAAGGCGGTGTAGCCGCCAACGAGGATGACGACGATCGAGAGGACGAGCAGGTGCCGGTTCTTGTAAAGAAGTCGGACTACCGGATGCGGCGCTTCCTCACTCATTTCACGATCACTCGTTTAGCTTGATCGCAACTTGTTGACCTGGCACCAGCCGGTGGAGTCCAGAGACGATGTATTGGTCGCCGTCTTGGAGAGGTCCTTGGATATAGGCACGGTCTGTCTCGAAAAAGAGGATTTCAATCGGTCGACGGGAAACCTTGGTTGCTGAAGTCTCGTCCTCTTCCAGCACGAAGAGAGCCCACATCCCTCGAACGTTCTCTGAAAGGGCTTTTCTCGGCACCCAGAATCCGGATAGATCCTCGGACTCTTTCAGGATGACTTCGATGGGATCTCCAGGAAGCAGCGTTTCCGAACTCTCGATATCGACAATTAGGTCGACCGTCCGGGTGCGGTTATCGCGCTTGGAGGCAACGCGTGCCACCCGTGCGATTTCACCGAGGGATCTGCCCGAAGAATCGACAATCTCAAGGGGATCTCCCGGCTGATAAGTTCTGGCGGTGACCGGGCTAACTCCGATTTTCGCTTCCAGATGGCCGTCCTCCATCACCTGAAGTACCGGTTGGGCGGGACCTACACTGGCCCCACTGTCTAAGTAACGTTGCGCTACCGTTCCATCGTAAGGTGCGATGAGCGTTGACTTTTCCAGATCTACTTGGAGTGCGTCCACCTCCGCACTAAGGCGGTCGATGGAGGCGAGAGCAGTCTCGCGGGCCTGCCGGGCCTCGTCGAGTTCCTGAACGGACGCAGCGTCGCGCTCGACGAGTCGAGTCAGCCGATCCAGGGTGATTCCAGAGAGTTTGGCGCCTGCCTCCGCCTCCTTCACAGCCGCTTGGGCTGCCTGAATGCGGGCCTCCAAACGAGTGGAGTCGAGGAGGGCCAGCTCCTGTCCGGCGGTCATTCGTTCGCCTTCGTCGACGAGTATCTCGTCCACCGTGCCGGATAGCTCGAAGGAGAGTTCGCTGGTTTGGCGCGGCTCGACCAGTCCGAAGTAGCTGACTGGCTTTTCCGCCGAAGACTGTTTTTGGGCCGTTTCGACTTCAACCAGAAGGACTCTCGGAGATTCTTCCTCTGGTGCCGGAGCGCATCCGGCCAGAAGGGCTACCAAAGAGAGCGAGCCTGCGAACATGACTTTCATTTAAAATTTAACTTTGAGTTATTTTCTGAACACTTGTCAAATATGAGTTTTTAATTTAGTGCTAATCCCGTGGAGACGTTGTCGCGAAAGCAGAGAGAATGGCAGGAACGGACCGATTTGATTCTGAACCATGCGGACCGTCTGCTCGCGCAGGGCGGCTACCATGGCCTGAACTTGGATGAGCTGGCAGAGGCTATCGAGTATTCGAAGGCGACGATCTACAATCACTTCCAGAATAAAGAAGACATTCTCTTGGCGGTTGCGGTTTCCCACTACCATCGCAGGGCGGATTATTTCGCTCTGGCTGCGGACTACTCGGGTCTGTCCCGGGAGTGTATGTGTGCGGTAGGGGTTGCCGATGAGGTTCTCGCCGAAGAGTTGCCTCATGGCTTTGAGGTCATGCAGCTCGCCGGAGCGCACTCGATCTGGGATAAAGCAAGTGAGGAGCAGAGGAATGGCTTCCACGAGGCGTCAGCGCGATGCATGGAATCGATGAGTGTGATCATGCAGCTTGCCCATGATCAGGGTCACTTTGCTGAAAGCTCACCGGATGAACTGAATATTTTGCTGGGACTGATCAGTATTTCGAAGGGGTCTCACCTTTTGGGAGGGGGACTTCCACTTTTTGAAGGGATGGAGGGAGCCGACCTGATCGGGATTCGCTACGACAATTACGACCGATTCTTGGACGGAGTCGGGTGGACACCACTGAGTAGTGAATACGACTACAAGGAGTCGAGGAAAACGATTCGGAAGAAGCTGTTTGGAGGAAAGTAGAGGTATCGAGAGAACGGTTTTCTGGAGGGACGGCGGCCTCGCCGTCCGGGTTCCATCCTGCCCCTAGAGCCGGACATCGCCGTTCGACAGGCTCAGGCCGGGAGGGCCGATGTCCCTCCATGAAATAGTCTTCTTCAGATCCTTTGTATTTTAGATTCTCTTGCGCTTAAGCAAGAAGATCATCTCTGGCGATTCTGCGGTTAAGGCTTCTTTGCTAAATCCTCCAAAATTTTCTACCACCTCGAGTCCAGCGAGTCGGAAGAGTGCCATCAGATGGGGATAGGTATAAAAACTCATTTGAATCTGATCGATCTCTTCATTGACGACCTTCTCATCCTCATAAGTGCGGAAAATGAATGAGCCAGTGAAACTCATGCCGATTTTATCGACGCTGTCTTTGCGAAAGAATCGTTTCACAACCCGTCCATCGTGATTCCACTCAAAATCAAGAAACTCTTCTCCAACTCCCGAGAAGATTTTATCAAATTTCGGATTAAAGACGTCGAAAGCCAGAAGACCATCATCGGAGAGCGACTCTTTTGCTGAGACCAGAGCATTCACCTGGTCGTCGATGGTATACATGTGCTGCATCGCACGGAATGGCACGGTGACCAGCGGGAACCTACCCAAGCCTCGAAACGTTCGGATATCGTCTTGGACCCAATCTACTTTGGAACGGACTTCATCCTCTTCGTCGGCCAATTTATCTTTCAAAATCGTCAGCATAGGTTCCGAAACATCGAGCCCGGTGATCCTGATCCCAGCTCGAGCAATAGGAAGTAGGATACGCCCGGTGCCGCATCCCAGTTCGAGAACCGGTCCTCCTATTTCTTTGGCCAACTCCAAGTAAAATGGCGCGTCCACCAAGTTGGGCTTAGCAGCGTAAGCTTGATCGTAGTATTTGGAGGTAATCCCGTATTCCTGACTCTGTGGTTTCATGCTCATTGGCTAACTAGAGACCTTTTCCTTCGCTCGCTTTAATCCCTCCTCGCGATCTGTGAACACACCATCCAACTGTTCTTCAAACAGCTCATTGAGAAGCGCCCCCATAGTGGGGCCGGGTGGAACTCCTATTTCCATCAAATCGCGACCTTGAAGAATCGGTTTCGGCCGGCTCGCTTCGACTTGCAGCTCGCGGGCTTTGGCGAGAAGCCAAGGACCCTCCTCGAAATCACCTGGTGGAAGGGGAGGGCGACCCGCTGAGTCAGCACGACATACGCGTAGAAGTCTGTCCAGGCGTCCCGCTTTTTCGGCTAGACGGCGTACCGCGCTCGCACCGGATTGATGTTCAAAAAGTTGTCGGGGTCGCATGTGGGTGGCCACGAGCGGTTCGACTGCCTCGGGCCAGAACCTTTCACGTGTCAGGCGTGTCAGAAAGGATCGTGTTGGTTCAATACCTGCCTTCTCATGCCCGGGAGAGCGGATACCGCCGGATGGGTCGGTCTCGGTAGTAAGAACTTTTCCTAAATCGTGACAGAGCACCGCGAGCCCAACGAAGAGGTCTTCCGTTTCATCGCCGATTCGTTCAGTGGCGAACGCATCGAGACAGAAACAGGTGTGCCGCCAGACCGATCCTTCGGGATGCCAGCGCGGATCCTGCGGACAATCGACGGTTGCTTCCAGCTCAGGGTAAAAGCGAAGCCATCCGATAGTTTCTAAAAAGAAGAGACCGAGGGAGGGGCGGACGCCCTGAAGGATCAACTTTTTCCATTCGCCGAAGATCCGTTCTTCAGCGAGGTGGGTTTGGACGAGGCTGGCACAGATTGAAATTGTATCCGGTGATGGGGTGAGCTCGAAACGGGCGATGAACTGCATGGCGCGGAGAACGCGGAGAGCGTCCTCCCCAAATTGCTCTGACACAGGACGAAGAACACGATTTTTTAGATCAGTTTCTCCGTCGTAGGGATCGAGAATGTCGTTCGTCAGTGGATTCCACGCAATGGAGTTGACCGTGAAGTCACGGCGGCGTGCTGCGGCTGGATAGTCGATGGTGGGATCTGCCTCGAAACCAAAATCGGTGTGGGCTTCTCCGGTTTTCCATTCCTTGCGAGGAACCGCCAGATCGATAGGAAGATCTTTGATTTTGAAAACAGGAAAGGAGCGGCCCACGGGGATGAGATGAAACGACTCTCCCAGATGGGTGCGGATTTGATCCGGGGTGAGTCCGAAAACCTCAAGGTCGAATTCCTTTGGTGATTGGCCAAGAAGTAGATCGCGGACCGCGCCTCCCACCACGTAGAGATGACCTCCAACTTCCTTCGTCTTTTGAGCGAGTAGTTGGATACAGTCCGCAGAGGGTTTTGGGATTTCTGTGAGGGTGAGGGCCACTGACGCTCTCCACTGCGCGGCATCCTTACCGGCTGTGCAACGTCGTTTTTCGGCGAGCTTCGAGTTTTTAAGAAGAGTTCAACGGTTGCACGACCTGTCCCTCTTGATCTTCCTCTGGTTTCTCCGATGGCCTGCTTCGCAGGGTGATTCCTGTGAGTGCACCGAGTAGGCTGACCCCCCCAAGAAGAAAAAGGCCGGCGCTAACTCCTGTTGAAAAAGATCTTGAAAGAATGGCTACCGCTTCCTTTCTCGCGGGATCTGGCAGATCCTTGGTCTCGTTTTCCCACGAACCGTGAGACACGAGAAACTCATCCATTTGCTGGAGGGTAGGAAAGTTTGAGTGATTGGAGGGGTATCTCTTTTCGAGGTCTCTACTGGCAACTTCATGAAGAACGATCGTGACGATCGCGATTCCAAGAGCTGTTCCCAGCCACCGAAACATCAACGAAGTGCCCGTTGAAACGCCCACAAGATCAGACGGAAGATGTGCATGGGCGATTGTCAGCGAGCCATTGTTTGCACCCACAAATCCAAGTCCAAGCGCGAAGAAAGGTATGGTCAGGAGGATTCTGCTGAAGTCTGTCTGCCAGATTGCCAGAATGATCAAGGCGGTGCCCAAAATCACAAGTCCTCCCGAGAGCACATTGGTCCATCCGATTCGGGCTCCTAGCGGCGCAGATAGGATTCCTCCTATGAGAAACGAGAAGGCATAGGGTGTGAGAGAGATACCAATGGATAAGGGCGATAGCTCTTCAACCCGATGCAAATAGAGACTGGTGAGAAAAAGCCATCCCAGTGCGACAAAATAGGAGAAGAACCCGATCATGCTCGCTGGAAAATAGCTTTTGATCCGAAAGATGCGAAGCTGCAGGAGAGCATGATCCGTCTTGATCTCCCTGATAAGAAAAAGGGGTAGACCCAGGAGAAAACCTACGATCAACAAAAGGGTTATTGGATCTCCCCAGCCCCAATCGGGACCTTGGCTGAGAGCAATGGTTAAACACAGGATCGTGGCCGATAGGAGAAGGAGTCCCGTCAAATCAAGGCGAACTCTTCGTGTAGGAGGATCTTTTTCAAGGGTGAGCGCGGTCAACAGAATCCAGAGTGCACAATAAGGTAGATTGATCCAAAAAACCGCCCTCCAGTCGAAGAGATCCACGACTGCTCCTGCGATGAGTGGACCGACGCCCATCCCGAGACCCGAGGAAGCCATAATATAGGAGAAGACTCGGGCGCGTGCCTGTCCTTCATAGCGGGAACTCGCAAAGGCAAGACTGCTCGACATCATAAAAGCACCAGCGATCCCCTGGAGAAGTCTTGCGGATATCGCGAAGAGACTGGTTGGGGCTACTGCGATCAGCGCTGAACCTATTCCGAAGAGGAGTAGGCCGAGAAGATTCGCCTTTCGAATCCCCCAAGAGTCAGAAATTTTCCCTGCCGTGATAAAGAATGTGGCTACCCCAATTCCATATCCTGAGAGAAACCACTGGGTCGTAGCAAGGGACGCATCGAGGGAAGCAGCCATAGGGCCGATGACGACTCCGATGGCAAGTGAGTCCGCTCCAATAATAAACGCTCCACCGCAGATCCCGATGATCCGGAAAGCGTTTTTAGTGCGACCCATTGTATTAGGCATGGGATTCTCGGGAGCAACGTTTTGCAACGTGATTCTACACCTAGGGTAGGAAGGGATGCAATTAGATCCACGGGGTATTATAGAAAAAACGCCACTCCACCGGGGCGGACTGAAGTCCTCGCTCCTAAAGACTACAACAATGGAGCGCGGACTTCAGTCCGCATCAGTGCGATCAGCCCGATACCTAGCACTTTTAATTGAACCCGTAGGCAGTGTTGGCGCCATGCTTCGCAATCTAAAATCTCTTCCTTCTTGATTCATGGGGGTCATCCGGGTCTGTTTACTTTCATGAGTCGGGTTCCCGTATGAAGTCCTCGGACATTCGTAAGTTCTACAATCAGGACGACGTCGTCGATCATTATGCACGAGCGACTTCGCACGTGGGATTGTGGATCTCGGAAGAAAAAATCTTCCAAAGAGTCTTTCGTCCTGAACAGCATATTCTCGAATTGGGATGTGGGACGGGGCGTATTGCTATCGGACTCTACGAGCTTGGCTACCGCGATGTATTTGCGACGGATTATGCGAGAAAAATGGTCGCTCGGGCACGCAGTGCAGCTGAAATCCTTGAGTATGACGTCAAGTTTGCGGTTCAGGATGCGACTGAGCTCACGTTTGGAGACAAGGTTTTTGATGGGGCGATTTTTGGCTTTAACGGGCTCATGCAAATCCCGAAACGGGAGATGCGGAAAAAGGCGATGAAGGAGATCTTCCGCGTCCTGCGCCCCGGTTCTTGGTTTGTCTTCACCAGTCATGATCGCAACGCGTCGGAGCATCCGAAATACTGGAAGGCAGAGACGAGACGCTGGCGCGAAGGCAAACAGGATCCGGATCTCATCGATTTCGGAGACCGGATCGGGGCGACTCCTTGGGGAGACCTCTACATCCACGTCCCCGAGCCAAATCTGATCCGAGCCGATCTGAAAGAGGCTGGTTTCCGCATCGAGGTGGATGTCCTGCGTTCACAAATTGCCGATGAACCGCCCGGTGTGAAAGAGTTCTCCGATGAGTGCCGATTTTGGGTGGTGCAGCGACCGGAGGAGTAGAGAGTATATCGAGCCATGGAGCGGCGACTTCAGTCGCCGAAGGGTTTGTTTGAGAATTGTTTGAGCTGTAATTGATCTCATTGGACGGCGGCTAAAGCCGCCGTTCCCACAAGTGCGAATGAAGGCAACAGGGCAGTCGTCGCTCCAAAAAAATCGTTTTCTACATCTCTCCTTCCATAACTTACCGGTTGTCTGAAAGCCGGAACTGGATCACAAAAAGGAATGAGTAGTATTTTCGGCACACTGTTCCGGATTTCGTCCTGGGGAGAAAGCCATGGGAAGGGAATTGGTGTGGTTGTGGATGGTTGTCCGCCGCTCTTACCCATCAGCGAGGAAGAGATTCAAGCCGCTCTGGATCGAAGACGTCCGGGGCAAAGCACGATCACCACTCCTCGGAAGGAAAAGGACGCGGTCCAGATTTTGTCGGGCGTCTTCGAAGGCAAGACCACGGGCACACCGATCGCGATGGCAGTCTTCAACGAGGACCAGCGGTCGTCCGACTACACGGAGATGAAGGAGAAGTTTCGCCCGTCTCATGCTGACTTTACCTATCAGGAAAAGTACGGGATCCGTGACTACGCGGGCGGCGGACGCTCTTCGGCTCGGGAGACGATCGCCCGTGTCGCGGCTGGAGCAATCGCTGAGAAGATTTTGCTGGTTGGGTCAGGAGTCGAGGTGCGGGCTTTTATCCGTTCCATTCATGGAATTGAAGCACCCGATGATCTGTCGTTCCCCACTTTGGAGGAAGTGGAGGCGACCCCGGTGCGGTGCCCTGATTTGCCAACCGCAGAGCGAATGATCGAGCGGATTAAGGAAGTTCGGGATCAGGGCGACTCGGTTGGTGGCGTTGTAGAATGCCGGGTAAAGGGCTTGCCTGTTGGCTGGGGCGACCCGGTTTTTGACCGTCTCGAAGCAGATCTTGCGAAAGCAATGTTATCCCTCCCGGCGACGAAAGGATTTGAGGTAGGTTCCGGATTTGCAGGCACGTTGCTCAAAGGTTCCGAGCACAATGATCCTTTTGAGATGAGGGAGGGGAAAGTGCGCACATCCGCTAATCGGTCTGGTGGGGTCCAAGGCGGTATTTCCAATGGGGAAGAGCTCGTGTTCCGCATTGCATTCAAGCCCACGGCGACGGTGCGGAAGAACCAAAAGACTGTTTCGAAGGACGGGGAGGATGCGGAGTTGGCAGCCAAAGGGCGCCACGATCCCTGTGTGGTGCCCCGGGCAATCCCGATCGTCGAGGCGATGACCTCACTTGTTCTTGTGGATCACGCGATGCGCCACAACGCTCAGACCGGAACGTTTTCCTTCCCGGACCTTGGACAGTAGTCTGTCTCCCTAGACTCGTGAACGAGCCTTTGCATTGGTTGACCCTGTTGCTATCCGGTCCGAATCCGAGCCGTTGGCCGGTGATCCGTGCGGCTTTGTCCTTGGGTCTTCAAAAAGACGAACTATTGACTGTTTTGGTTGCGCCATCGGAGGAGTCCGAGGCACGTTCCGAGCTTGCTGATCAGCGATTTCGAATAGTGCTATGGACGATGGAGGATGGGAAAATTCGTTTTTCCGAAGCTCTTGTCGAAGGCGAAGCGAATCTCTTGCTCTACAGTGGTAATCCGTTTCCCGACGAGCTGATCGAGGCCATCGCAAAAGAATCGCAATCCGGCGTTTTCGAGATCAGCCGGGTCATCACGCAGGTCCACTGTGGCTGGTGTAAAGAAAGTCGCGAGGCCAAAGCTTGGTTCGACGCCTGTATCCATTTTTCGGATCTGGTACTTCTCGATAACCGAGGAGACGTGGAGGACGCGTGGGTCAGGGATTTTCAGGAGCATTATCGGAAGGAGCACTATCCCTGTTATTTTGATCTGGTGAAGAAAGGAGTGCCCAAGCATCCCGAATGGATCTTCGACAGCCAGCCGCGTCGGCTCTCGCTGATCTTTGATCCCGATGATCTCTCGGGAATGGACTTGGCGGGTTATGAAATTGAAGGTGATGAGCCGGAGGAAGAGGAGGAGCTCACGGGCGACCCCTACCTGCGCCGCAACGCGGCGGGCGAGCGCGAACGCAAAGTCCGACCGCTGCCAAGCTAATACTCCTGAGTGATAAGGTCAGGGACCCTTCGCGAGTCGCTTCCTTTGCGAGTCAAGAGCGGCAGTTTTAGGGTTATCGCGTGACAGGCAATCCAGAGATCGTTCGAACTGATTAGCCGACCCTCGGTTTTCAAATGGCGATAGATGTGGCGGTAAGCCAATGCGACATTCATGCTTAAATGAGGAAAATCCAAACGGTCGCGAGCGAAGGCGATGTAAGGATCTTCTTCGCTTTGGAAACCCGCCATAAACTCTCCCCAGGCAATGGGAGAAATGGACAGGCGCTCGTCCGGGTGCGCCTCCAAGAAGGCAATCGTTTGACCGTGCGTCCCTGCCTTTGCCTCCCGCTGATAATCAATCAGGAAGCAGGTATCGATCATCATGCCCATTTGTCCTTCGGCGGAGTATCTTCGTTCTGGGCAGCTTCCCAATCGTCTAAGACCGCATCGGAAACGATCGGGGTCTTTTGAAAACTGTCCAGCCAGGACCTAGCGATTGGAGTGGTCGAGTCCCAGTGACCTCTACGAATGACTTGGGAAAAGGACTCGCCTGGATGACGCCGTGCTCTTCTTAGGATTAGGTAAGCATCTTCAGAAATAGAGACATTTTTTGAACCCATACCCATGTATGTATAGGTCTTAGGAATTAAGTCAATGAAATCTTCGATCGTGCTCCATCCTAAAAGCGGTGACTCATGACTGTCGTATTTGTTGGCGAAGGCGGTTCAGTCGGGTCGATTCTAACTGATGGAAAAGGAGCGGCGACTTCAGTCGCCGAAAGCGAGATGCCTCGGAACTCCCATTCGGCAGCTGAAGCAGCCGCTCCCACTTAGCCCTTGATTCTATCCTAACCTGACATCGACTAGAATCTCACCCGGTTCAGCCTCCCATCGGATTCCATTCTTGACGGCCGGTCTCCAACGGGAAATCCTTTTCGATTCCTTCGCACGCTGGGGTGGCGGAATTGGTAGACGCGCATGATTCAGGTTCATGTGTCCTTACGGATGTGCGGGTTCAAGTCCCGCCCTCAGCACCAGCCTTCGCTCAAGCGCAGCGCAGGGCGAAGGCTGTCACGCCGAAGTCTCGAAGAGCGCAGGCGGACTTTTACGTTTCGGCAGAAGTGCTTGAGTCTACGGCTTGGCAAGCCAGCAACGTCGGAAATTGTGGCTATTGGGAAAGAGAACCATGACCGAGCAGCCGATTTCGTTTGATGCGTTGATCTCTTCGCTCAAGCGCAGCGCAGGGCGAAGGCTGTCACGTCCTCCTACGCTCTAAGAGCTTCGGCGGGATAAACCGAAGTCTCGAAGAGCGTAGGCGGACTGAGAGTCCCCGTGTTCAAGCCGCTTGAGACTACGGCTTGGCAAGCCGGCTCATTTCGTTTCTCGTTCGTTTAGTTATGTCGGATAGCGAATACACTTACGTCTATATTTTGGTTTCAAAAATCGATCCAGCGCGGCTTTACGTCTGGATTACAGCGGATTTTAATACCCGATTGAAGAAGCACAATCAAGGTGGCGTCCCGCACACCTCTAGATTCAGGCCATGGACTGATGAAACGGTTCTTCGGTTTCGGTCGAAAGAGAAAGCAATAGCTTTCGAGAAATACCTTAAATCAGGATCCGGGCGTGAGTTTTCCCGAAGGAGGTTTTGAACGATTTTTATCTAGCCTTTGAGAAGATGAAAGACAAAGGAAACGCCGCCTACCAACTAACGTTACTTGCTTTAAGCATCTATGTTCTGGTCGTCCTTTTTCTCGATGCGTTCGTCGTCTCCAACCCGCAGATTAGATCGGTTTTCCAGTATATCGATCTAGCTGTCTGCCTAGTATTTCTCGCAGACTTTTTCGTAAATTTATTTTCCGCTAGAAACAAACTAGGCTACCTGAAGTGGGGATGGATAGACCTCCTATCGTCGATTCCTTTGGTAGATCCTCTTCGCTGGGGCAGGATCTCTCGGATCGTTAGGATTTTGAGGTTTCTCAGGTCGATTAAGTCAACAAAGGTTCTACTGAATCAGTTGCAGAAGAGTAGATATCAGAGCGTTACCTTTGCCGTGATTCTCATAACGTTCGTGACCTACACAGTGTGCAGCGCACTGATTCTCGAGTTCGAGTCTAGAGCGGATGGAGCGATCCAATCAGCAAAAAATGCGCTATGGTTGAGTTTCCTGAATATCATGAATGCTAAAGTAGCGATCACCCAAGCTCAGACCACTGGTGGAATGATAATTACAGTACTTCTAAACAAGACCGGCCTACTGCTGTTTGCCTACTTCAACGCCATGATTTTTGCGTGGCTTATCGGACGAAGAATCAATCAAAGGGATAGTGGCGTTCTTGGCGGGGTTTGAATCAACGTATTGGGATTGAAAAGAGACCTTCTTTTGTATCCGAGAGATCACTCGGGAACTGAAAGAACATCAAGGTTCGGAGGTGAATTTCGTGAAACCAGTTTCGCTCGCGTACAGTGAGATCAGCTAATAGCATCTGGTCACTCTAGATCTAAAATGAAAGTCAATTTTCTTGCTATTGCTTACTTGCTAACATTCTCGACTGGAACGTGCTTCGCTACTTGGAAAGAAGAATTCAGGGCACCGGAACCAGGAACCTACCTTCTCATCATTCAGCCTGACACCAACAAACCGTGGGGAGTCTTTGCACCATCTGTGATTCAAGTGATGGTAAGCAAGGAGGATGATAATCTCTGGATTGAGTTGGCTTACTTTGATGGGAAACGGGAAAAGGTTGCCATTGAACTATTGAGCGAGAGTTTCTTTTTTTCCGAAACCCGCAGAGTTGAGTATACGTTATACGACAAGCACGTGTCTTCTCTCGTTTCAAATGTCTACTCAGCCTCGAAAGTTCTCTACCACACTGGTGGTATGAAGTTCTATTCGGGCATCGTTTCCAAGTTGGTGACCCCTAGGCGTATGGATGCTGACGACGCAGTGCCTTTCGGTTTAAGCGAGACAGATCCCGACGTTGAGTCTGCACGGTTCATGCTCTTGGAATGGCCCTCTACGGGGGAAGTAGAGAACGAATAATCATCCGATCCGCTCGATGACGTCGTCGAGGCTGTAGAGGTCTTCCTCTTCTTCCATTCCTTTCATAGCCCTTTCTAGCGAGAATTCGGTAAATTTGCTCAGTTCCTTTTTCTCTTCCCGAGACTTGAGGAGCTCGGCGAATTCAAGAACTTCTGCCTGTCTAACGGGGGTCAAATCCCCAACCGTGGCAGCGATCTTATCTGCTGTGCTCATGAAAGGAGCGTCTTTCAGAGCAGCGGTTCTTGCAAGCCGATCTTTGGAGTCTGAGCAGCGCGAAACACGTCTGATTCATTCAACTCTGGATCAAATACCGGTTCTTTGTCGAATGTGGGGTTTCGTTCAAGCCGCTTGAGACTACCGCTTGGCAAGTTAGCTGTTGTCGTGAGCTTTCGATTTCCGCACAAGCAACCACCCATACGAAAAATGTTCCGCCCAGGCGGAGCTCCAAGCGAATGTTTTTTTACACTAAAGCATCGAACAGAGACTTCGAATACTGCAATGGATAGACTCGTGCTTGCGTTGGTTCGTTTTGAAACCCATAAAGTGGGGGTACATGAGCGGCTTCTACTCACCCATTTTGAGATTCCACCCATGAAACTGTTTATTGTACTTATTTTACTGGCTGGAGCGGCTGCTTACTTCTACCTGAATAAAGATGACGAGTCTGATGTCGTCGTTTCTTTGCCGACACTTAGTGTATTTGAGTTGGAGGATAACAGCGGCAGGCGTTTGTCGTGCAAACTATTGGACAGGAGTAGTGACTCCGTTGTTGTTCAGAGAAATGCGGATCAGGCCGTCTTTGAGATTGCTTTTGAAACCCTGAATGTGGATTCGGTTCAAAAAATACAGGAGTCTAAGATTGATCTGACGTCCGAGGAAAAGACGCTACTGGACTCCTTCTATTTTGATGAAGCGAAGGGCACCTTGCCAGTCGCCATGGTTGGCGCAAAGTGGTGCGGTTACTGCACGAAGGCGAAAGACTACTTTCAGGCGGAGGATATCAATTACAGATACTACGACTTGGACGTTTCTATGACGGCAAAGGAGCTCATGAAGGAGTGGGGGACTAGGAGCGTTCCTGCGATCAAAATAGGTGACCGAATCATAAAGGGGTTTCCCCGCGATGACGGCATCCGTGACATTATGGTCGAGGAGTATAAGAAACAGAGGCAGTTGTAGTGTAAGTTTTCGGGTTGGCGCTCCCGAAGCCACTCGACTGATCGACCAAAGTCGGAAACCGTAGTTTCCCGGTTAGGTTTCTTTGAACAAAACTTTAGGGCACTTCGATTAACCTCTTTTGGACGTGACGAGAGCAATTTTAGTTCTGAGCAAGGCGACGGCTTCGCTTGGTGGGCTAGAAGCCCGTCTGCGAAGCCGCAACGCGGCTCAAACCCAAAAGTGCCTCGGCCTTTAGGGGTTGCGGCAGCACCGGTTCCGGGCAGCGTTAGCGGAGAGTCCCGAGGGCCTCTGGCCCGCAAACCTCTCCGCAGCCTCACCCGGATTCCGGCGGTGCCGCAATCACGAGTCAAAGGAGGTTGATCGAAGTGCCCTTTAAATGCTTTCCGGAATCACCAACTGCTCGACTGCCCGAATATCAATCTTCATTGCTCAAACGTTGTATACTGAAAAAGGAGACAGTCCCCGTGACATTGATGCTTACTTGCACACACTAGCGAAGCGGATGGTCATATGTTCCGGGAAAATATAATGAAGAATCACCTATGCATCGTAGCTGCGATGGTCTCGCTTGCTTTGCTGTCTGGTTGTTCGACAGTCAAAGTCAAGTCCTCAACGGCGAGGTTCCACACACTCCCGCCGGAAGGGAGTGGGCAGACGTTTCTTTTCGACCCGACCCAGTCCCAAAGAGGCAGTCTGGAGTATGAGGCCTATGCCGAACTCATTGAAGAAAAGTTGATACAATATGGTTGGGTTCCTGGCACTGACCCCGAGGATGCCGACTATCTGGTCGTGTTCCTCTATTCAATCGACGGAGGAGAAACGGTTTCAGGCTCCAGACCGATTTACGGTCAAATCGGCGGTGGAATATCCGTAACAAGCGGTTCGGTTCGCGGACCCGGAGGTAGGTCGAGTTTTACCGGAACGACCTACACCCCATCTACTTTTGGGCAGGTAGGCTCCGCTCCTTACACAAAAGAGGTTTATGGCCGATCTTTTGACCTATCGATTCTCGACAACCAGAGATCAACGCCGGAAGAGACGGTGATCGTTTACGAAGGGAGAGTCACGAGTCGCGGCTCAGCGGGCCAACTTGCGGCCGTTATACCAACAATGATTGAGGCACTTTTTCTGGATTTCCCAGGGGTATCCGGTGATGCAGGCGAGGTTGCACTCCCATCGAAAAATGAGCCGGACCAGTCTTGAGGATGGTTCAGGTTTGGAGCGATGATTTCCGAAATTCGCTCAGGTGGGCAAACGGGTGCGGATCGGGCGGCGTTTGACGCGGCGATCGCAGTTGGGATTCGAATCGGTGGTTGGGTTCCAGCCGGCCGATGGGCAGAGGATGGTGTCATCAGTGATTCGTACCCAAACTTGAAGGAAACAGGATCGTCAGATGTGTCCGTTCGAACACAAAGGAATGTAGAAGACTCAGATGGTACCCTTGTGGTCACGATGGGTCGGATAGGAGGGGGAACCCAACAGACTATTGAATTCGCTCAATCGTTTGAGAAACCCTTTCTCCATCTTGGCCCAAGTGATCCTGATGAGGTGAATTTGCTCCTCACTTGGGTGAGAGAGAACAAGATCCAAATCCTCAATGTAGCAGGTCCTCGTGCGAGTGAGGAGGAGGAGATCTACTCTCGGGTGTTCGGGATTGTTTTTGCACTTCTGATGAAGCAGAGGGAAGAAACGTAACACCTAAACGGCTCGTCTTCGGATCTACGAGGGTGTCATGCTGTTGGGTTACCAATCGAAACCTGAGGATTTCGTTGGCGGTCAGGATCTACCGGGATGGACAAGGGTCGCTTTTCAACTGAATCTGCCCATTCGACGATTCTCTCCCTCCACGAATCGATAGAGGTTTCAAAGTGATTGGCCAATTCTTTTCGGTATCTGGGACTCTTCCTTCCGCATTGCATGCAGTCTTACTTTCCTCCTAGCGTGTTCCCAATGAGTTCTCCGCAGGTTGAAGCAAAGGTAGAGGTCCAAGACCTCGAGGTGAAGGATCCGCATATCATTTTCGAACGGGTCTGGTCACGTTTGTCGGAGGAATTCGGCGAACAGAACCTTCACTTCCCTAAAGAGATTTTCTGGCTGAATGGATCTCCAGGAGCTGGAAAAGGAACCAATACGCGCTTTATCATGAGAATGCGCGACCTCACAGCATCGCCGATTACGGTCAGTGAATTGTTGAAAAGCCCGGAAGCCAAAAAAAGGATGGACGCGGGTTTGCTGGTAGGTGATCGGGAGGTGACCGAGCTTGTTTTTCGTCGGCTGCTCGATCCGGATTATGAACACGGTGCGATTGTCGATGGCTTTCCTCGCACGAATGTTCAGGTGGAGTGTTTGAAACAGCTCTACGCGAAACTGAACGAGCTGCATCAGAAGTATCACGACGGAAGCAAGAGCTTATTTCCAAAGTGTCGGTTTCACATTATCGTCTTGTTTATCGATGAAGAGGAGAGTGTCCGCCGGCAGCTCAACCGTGGGCGACAGATGATTGCCTACAACGAGAAAGTGCAGGAGTCGGGTGTTGGCGAAATTCGCGAAGTTCGTAGGACCGACTTGAGCGAGGAAGCGGCCCGTGGAAGATACCGCACTTTTAAGGAAATCACCTACCACGCTCTGCGAGAACTGGGTGTGATCTTCTTGTACCACTACATTGATGCGCAGGGAACTCTAGGTGAGGTCCAGGACAGGATCGTCGAAGAACTGCAGTACCAAAGCTCTCTCGAGCTCGATGAGAATACCTATCATCGGATGGCTCGCATACCGATTGCGTCGAAACTCGTAGTGCATGCCCGCCAGGAACTTGTAAATCGCCTCGATTCGTACGAAGAGGACCACCCGGAGTTGTTTGCTCGGGTCGTCGAAGATATCCAGGAATCATTTCTCCCGATTATCAGTCGCCATGCCATTCCGGGGATGGCATTGATTAACTCGGAAAGTGACCTTTACGGCAACGATCTGGCGCTTGCGATGCTCATCGACGTGTTCTCCGAGAGAGGGTTTCATGCAGTAGTGGATATCCGCAAGGAGGCGACTCCGGAAACTGTGGATCTGAAAACGGGTGTGATTCGATTTCGTAAAAAGAGGGTTTATCGCTTCCGAATTGTCTTTGGAGGCGCGGATATCCGGAAAAGTCGATAAGGAACGTTCCAGATTAACGAAATGAGAGATCGGGATTTCCGCTTGTCAGGTTGCGGGGCTAAGCCTACCTTCGAGATTACCCAACCTCCTATGAAAGCTCCTCCCCAACAAACCCGTTCTGCTTTTACGCTCATTGAACTGCTAGTCGTGATAGCGGTGATCTCGGTTTTTGTCGGCGTATTTGCGACTGCACTCCGGCCGGGTAGTCCGACAGTCGCTGTCGAAGGTGCGCAGTCTCAGATCGCTTCTTTACTGACCCAAGCCCGTGGGGTGGCAATTTTGAGAAACTCAAACGTTCGGTTGATAGTCCATAACGATATATCAAACCCTGATCGCTACCTTCGGTTCTTTGGAATCGTCTACGGACCCTTTGAATACGACGATAACAACGACGGGACTCCGGATCGGACCGAATGGGAGCCCGCTACAGACGGAATCACCCTTCCGTCGTCTGTCTATGCTTACATTGATGACCCTGCAAACATGGACACTTCCCCTTTTTCGATTCCTTACATCTCGAACGAGAACGAAAGGTATGCATTCATCCAGTTCAACAGCAACGGAACGGTTCGTCAGGTGGGCAATGCTTCTCCGATTTTAGCGGTTAGCTATGGAGAGCCTGAGGTTAGTTCCTCTGGGGATTTAACGGGCGTGTTTAGAAACGATGAGACACGGCGGGGGGCAATTGTCCGGCAGTACGGCTCATTCGTTCTTCTCAATGAGCCAGCTGCATTCCCTAACAATTAGAAAGAGTCGATGACGGGCATTCCACAAAGAGGCCGAAGAGAGGGTTTCTCTCTTGTAGAGGTAATTTTGGCGATTGGAGTTTTCGCTCTTACCATCGTCGCTGTGATTGGACTTCTTGGGCCTATCGCCCAGCAGGTTCGCGATTTGCAGGACACAAAGGTTGCCAACAGTCTCCCAGCGCCGATTCGCGAAGAGCTGAATCGGATCGGATTTCAGTATTTTGTTTTACAGAATTTGAACGGCACCCAAAATTTGCCAGCGGTACTATTTGGAACTGAAGATGGATCCCGTGTCGTGGGCTACCAGGGAACCATCGATGGTCCGGGTGCTGTGATTCCACGGGACGGGAGCGCTCCGCCAGGGATCGATGCCGCTGATCGTTATTTTGGAATCGAAATCATTCAACCTGATCCGTCGAGTAATCTTGCTTACAATAACGGCGATGCCCATGTAGCGTTTGAGGTCAGGATCACTTGGCCGTTCAACATCAAGACAGGGGTTGGGGCAAATGACTTTGAGACGGTAGCAGAAGAAGATCGAAGCGAGTTTACCTATTTCACAGCGATCGTTGTTGGGGAGCCATTCTGATGAAAAGAAAAAAAGTTCAAGGTTTTACCCTCATTGAACTGCTGGTCGCGACTGGGGTTACTGCAATTATAGTTGGGTTAATGATCACAATGGTGTCCAACCTGCTAACGGCCTATAATCGCAGTAGCGGTGCCCTCTCTGCCCAGAGTCAGGCCCGGTTTGTATTGGACCAGATCGCGACCGAAGTTGAGAGTATGGTTTTACGCAGTTCGACTGACGTGATGCTTGGTGCCACCATACGGGGAAATCCGAGCGGCTATCAGTGGACTCGATCTGATAAACCATCCGGTGGTGATTCACTTTCCATACCCCCTGTTGGTGTAGGCGACCGTTTCAATGAATTGGATCCGATCGAAGACCTTCGATTTAATCAGGGAGGCGTCTTTCTCACCTTTTTCTCTGCAGCTCCGACACTTGCCAATGATGTTGACACGGGAGTACGGGCAATCGGTTATCGAATGGAGTTTGATAGCGTCACAAATCTTGGCACCGAGCCTTACCAGTACCTCTTGTACCGGGTTGAGATTCCGGCCAGGGACACTTTCGATCTGGGTTATGATCTCTATGACTCGGGCTCATTTGTCGGACCGCCTGACCTCCTTTCGCCGGATGAAAACGACATTATTGCGAGCAACGTGGTCGATTTCGGCGTAAGGTTTTACGAGATAAGTGACGACACTCTTACCCGGGGTCAGCGAGGCCTGCTCTTCCCATTGAACCAAGGTGAAGATGAGTATTTCGCAGCCGGATCAGGAGCGCAGGCCTACCCGAACGTGATTGAGGTAATGATCCGGATTCTGACTCCAGAAGGAGTTCGGTTACTCCGGGCCCTCCGAGACGACAATCTTACTGGGACGGAATGGTGGGGTATCGTGGTCGAGAACTCCGAAGTGTATTCACGGGTGATCAACATTCCATCGGAGGTGTTGTAAGATTGTTTTGTGCGGGAGCGACCGACTCTCGTTTTGGGTGTTTCTCGTGTTGCGGCTGATGGGTAACCTAGATGATCCGAGGATAGCGATTGGATCGCACTTCTTTAGGCGGTAGGTCGGATGAGATTCGATGTGATTACTCTTTTTCCTGCGATGCTGGATGGATTTCTATCGGAAAGTATGGTGGGAAAGGCCATCGATCGCGGATTGGTCGAAGCTGCCGTTCACAACCTTCGGAAATGGGCAACCGATAAGCATCAAATAACCGATGACCGACCGTTTGGGGGTGGTGCTGGAATGGTTTTGAAACCGGAGCCCGTTTTTGCTGCGATTGAGGAGCTGCAAACCGATTATTCGACCGTGGTCTATCTGGCACCGGACGGAGAACCATTGAATCATTCAATCGTCATGGACTTGGCAACAGTTCCTCATCTTATCCTCTTGAGCGGACATTATGAGGGGATCGACGAGAGGATTCGGGAGAAGTTAGTGGATCATGAAATTAGTATCGGTGATTACGTTCTTACCAATGGAACGCTTCCCGCGGCGGTTTTGATTGACGCGGTATCGAGACAGTTGCCCGGGGTGCTTGGAGAGGCGCAGTCTCTTGGACAGGACAGTTTTGTCGAAGGTCTCCTCGGTATTCCCCAATACACGAGGCCAGCCGAGTTTAACGGGATGAAAGTGCCCGAGGTGTTGCTCTCGGGAGATCACCAGAAGATCGAATTGTGGCGGAAAGCGAAACGAAATGAGCGGACCTCCAAGCGGAGGCCCGACTTGTTGTAAACGGGCGAAGGGACTCAAACGTTCGGTCGGGTGAAGTGTGCGGCGAGATTCTTTGGGCGAGAGAGACGGGGTTCTGTTTGCGGATTTTTTCGAGCCGTACTGGATGAATTTGAAACGTGGATCTAGTTTCAAACTGCCCGGCTTGCGGAACGCGGCGCCCTACCTTGCTGGTTTTGCACTCGCTCTGCAGACTTCCCCCAAGAGGGCCTCCACGCATTCGATCTTCGTGGATGGACTTAGGCCGTGGCCTCCGTTGAGGACGAAACCGGGATCGTCTTTTCGTTCCTCCAAAAGACTCCGAATTTCTTTGGATACCATTTCTGGTTCGGTCTCAAGAATGAGCGGATCAAAATTACCCTGCAGCGCGACTTTATCCCCTACGATTTCCCGTGCCTGAGAAAGAGGAGTGGACCAGTCTACACCCAATGCATTTGGCCTTAGGGCGCATTGATCGTGGAGGCGGTGGCCTGCTCCACGAGAAAAGAGAATGAGGGGCCGATTGCAGGCCTCCTGAATCTTTCGCACCGGTTCAAGGCACCAGACTTCGTAAAAATCAGCTGGGCATAGGCCCGCCCAGGAATCGAAGAGTTGGATCGCATCTGCCCCTGATTCACACTGCAACCGGACGTACTCGATACACGAATCGGTGATTTTGTCTCGTAACTGGATTGTCAAATCAGAGGAACGGTAGAGCAGGGAACGAAGGTTTTTTCCCTCTCCGGGCGAGCCACCCTCAACGAGGTAGAGTGCCAGAGTCCAAGGAGCTCCGCAGAATCCGATGAGGGCTTTTTCTCCGTTGAGCGAGGAGCGCAACTGTCTCAGCGCATCTCCGACATAGTTTAAACGTTCGGCCGTTCCAGCGGGCTCGAGAGTGGCCAATTCGGATGAAGTGCGTACGGTTTTTTCGAGCTCGATACCGCCTTCATCGCGAAACCGATAATCAACACCAAGCGCCTCTGGAATGACCAGAATATCGCTAAAGAGGATTGCGGCGTCAATGGTAGGAAACCGTTGAAGGGGTTGTAGGGTCACTTCGGTCGCCAAGTCAGGAGTCTTTACGAGAGTCCGAAAGGAGTAGCGATCCTTGAGGGCACGATATTCCGGTAGATAACGTCCTGCCTGACGCATAAGCCAGACCGGTGCTCGGTCCTTGTTTCGGCAATGCAGAGCGTCAAGAAAACGTGTGCGGGACAAACCCATCAGGTTGAATGAATTGGCTCCAGCGGAGCTCCTGGGGCTAGCCAATCTCTCGGTTGTAAAAAGCGTGAATGAAGCAGTGCCTCAGGTGAGTTTGCTTGTGGCTTCCAATCGTATGACCAACGTGCCTCAAGGGGCATTGACATTAGGATTGATTCTGTTCGGCCACCCGAGGCGAGACCAAAGCGGGTTCCTCGATCATACAGGAGGTTGAATTCCACGTAACGGCCTCTTCGCAACCGCTGGAATTCTTTCTCCCGATCCCCGAAGGGAGTGGTGTGCCTTCTATCGAGAATAGAGAAAAAAGATTCTCCAAAAGCGGAACCGGTACGAAGGCTGAGCTGAAACGCGTTTTCAAAGCCGACTTCATTGAAGTCGTCGTAGAAGATCCCACCGATACCACGTTGTTCCTGGCGGTGAGGTAGGTAAAAATACTCGTCACAGGCAACTTTGAACCGCCGATAAAGCCCAGGGTCGACCGTCTTGCAGACGTCGCTTGCTGCTTTGTGCCAAGCAATTGCGTCTTCATCAAAGCCGTAGCAGGGGGTGAGGTCGAACCCACCTCCAAACCACCATTCTGTCTTTTCATCGCTGTTTTCCGGATAAACAAAAAATGCCCGAACGTTCATGTGGGCTGTCGGAGCGTATGGATTTCGGGGATGAAAAACTACCGAAACCCCGATCGCTTCGTAGGGCCTACCCGCAAAAGAGGGACGAGTGGCAGTAGCAGGGATGGGTAGACTGGACCCACTAACTCGAGAGAAGTTTACACCTCCCTTTTCGATCAATAGTCCATTTTCTACCGCGCGTGAGATCCCGCCGCCTCCGCCTTCTTTGGACCAACGGTTTTGTCGCAACGCCTCCTTTTTGTCTCGCTTTGTGATCTCGCTCGTTAGGTCGTCCTGTAGTTTTCGGAAGGCTCGATCTACAGCTTCAGGATTCAGAGAATTCGAATCTTTCTGATCCTCTCCGATCACTAGCTGGTGGGTAGTTCCTCGATGAGTTGAAGACGCCTTGAACGCAGGAGCGGAAAGAAGCGTTCTCGCTGAAGAATCTCGGCTACCTCGTCGGACAGGAGAAACTCGATGTAAGGCGCAAGGAAACGGTATTGGCTCATCGGAACGCAGACGAAGTATTCCAAGGAAAGAGGGTAGTCTCCGTAGTTTATGTTCTCTAGCGTTGGGCCGAAAGAAACTCCTCCATCAGAGGTCTGAATGCGGATTGTCTTCAAATCGCTGGAAAGTGGGAGTGAGTCTACGATCCCAATGGTAGCATCGTCGTTGCTTACGAAAGACTCTAGCCGAATGTCTGAAGAGAACTCTTGGATTCCCGAACGAATAGGATCCCCTTGAAGGAAACGATTGCTGAATAGATCGAGGATCGGACTCTTTCCCGAGTTTGCGTAGGCTGCAGCGATATTCCGGTTTTGCCAAGTTCCGGTGAGACCGAGTTCCGACCAGCGGGCGATGGCGTTTTCGTTGAGCGCACCAAACACGCCACCCAATTGCTGTTGGGTCATCGAAGTGATTGGGTTGTCTGCATTGACGACGACTGCACCAATCTGGAAGCCGAACGGGAAAACCGGGAACTCCAAGTCTTCCGGGCGCTGAAAAGGCATGGCAACGAGGATGATATCGGCCTCTCCCTCATAGAATTGTCGGAAGGCAAGTAAGCTCCCTCCTAAATCGACTTCGAGCTCGTCTCCTTCTTTCGAGGCAAATTCACGCAACGCATCAATCAATGCTTCTGGAATGTAGTCCGATCCAGCAACTTGTACATCTCTGGCTTTTCCGGAAAGGGTTAGGGAAAGGAAAACAAGCAGACAGACGAAAAATTGGGGAGTTTTCATTTTGGTGGGATGTCAAGAATCAGTAAGTTCCGGCCATCGTGCAAGCTTCCGATGAAGCGTTCGGCGGCTAACGCCAAGCAGATCGGCAGCTTTTGTCTTGTTTCCGCCGGTTTGAGCCAGAGCGTTTCGGAGAAGTCTTTTTTCATTTTGCTCCACTGAAAGAGGGTTCGAGATTAGCGAAGGTTCACCTCGTGTCTTTTGCTCTTCATACCCAAAGAATTTGGAGTCGAGGTCATACTCGGAGATTCTTGCGCCCCGTTTGAGAATAACGGTGTTTTCGCAGAAGTTTCGAAGTTCCCGGATGTTTCCCGGCCAGCTGTAACGAGTCAATATCTCTATTGCTTCAGAGGACAAGGTAGCAGGAGGGATACCGTTCTCGCGGCTAAAAGTCTCTATGTAATGGTCCAGTAGAAGGGGTATGTCCTCCTTGCGCTCGCGCAAGGGAGGTAGATCAACTGTGATCACGTTGAGCCGGTAGAGGAGGTCTTCGCGGAACTCACCTTTTCTTGCCATTGAATCGAGATCTCGGTTAGTCGCACAGACGAGTCGCACATCCACTTCGACCGGCTTCACACTTCCGAGTCTCTCAAAGGAACGTGATTCGAGAAACCGCAAGAGCTTGATTTGAGTCGAGGCATCGATTTCGCCGATCTCGTCGAGGAAGAGGGTACCTGAGTCTGCCGCTTCGAATCTTCCAATTCTTCGCTCTGTAGCTCCTGTAAAGGCTCCCTTCTCGTGCCCAAAGAGTTCACTCTCGAGGAGATTTGCGGCTAGTGCAGCACAGTGAACTGCGACAAATGGCTGTCTCGCGCGTTCACTGTTCTGGTGGATAGCCTGAGCGATCAACTCTTTTCCAGTTCCCGTTTCTCCCTCGATTAATACGGTGGCTTTTGAGGGCGCAACTAGCCGAACGGTTTCGAGAACGCTCCGGAGGGAAGATGAGTTTCCTAGGATTTCGTCAAAGCGGAACTTCTTGTCGAGTCGCTCATGGAGAATTTGGTTTTCTTCTTTGAGCTTTTCCGACTTAAGAGCCCGTTCGATCAAGAGCTCCAGTTTTTCCAGGCTTACAGGTTTCGTCAGGAAATCGTACGCGCCGCGTTTCATCGCTTCGACAGCCGTCTCAACTTTCCCGTAGGCGGTCATCATGATACAGACTGGCTGGGGAGATTGCTTCAGGGTTCGTTCGATTACCGACATCCCCGATTTTCCTGCCATTCTAAGATCAGTCAGCACGACATCGAAGACATCGTTATCCAAGTGGTTGAATGCCTCCTTTGCGTTGCTCGCCGTCGAGATATCGTAGCGGTCTTCAAGAGCAGTTTCGAGACCCTCCAGTGTGTGCGGCTCGTCGTCGACAATGAGAATCGATGCAGGCATGCCTTGCTCTAAGAACTCGTTCCGGTTTTCTCCAGAATGGCCACGACAACGAGGATGCTTAGCCGAGTTCTCTCCACTACTTGTCCTCTTTTGAATCAAGACCCCGCTCTGAAGGAGCTTCAGCGAGATAGAGGTCGCTTTGCAGGGTCAGTTCCTCGTGGTTTCTTGTGTTCGCCGGCATGAAGTAAAAAAGTATCTTCGGCTCGGTCGGGTTCAACTGCAAAAGGGGAAGGGTTGTCTGGGTGAGAATTGAAAGGATTCCCGGTTCTCTTTCGCACGAAAGGTTTGGATGGAAAGGGTTCTGTTCTCGATTTGTCAGCTTGTTTCGGCAAAACTTGACCCAAGCGTTTAGGGGTTTTTCCGGGATCGATAGGTCGACGTGGAGAAGATTTCGTTGTCATCGTTTTGAAAGTAGTTTTGCGTTTTCAAATGAGTCGAAAAGTTACCCTATTTACCGGCCAATGGGCTGATTTACCCTTGGACGACCTCCTACCGCTCGTCAAAGAAATGGGCTACGACGGCGTTGAGCTTGCCTGTTGGGGCGATCACTTCGAGACGGATAAGGCTCTCGAGTCGGATCGTTATGTAAATGACCTCTGGTTGAAATTACAGGGGAACGGCCTGACCTGTTACTCGATCTCCAACCATTTGGTGGGACAAGCGGTCTGTGACTTAATCGACGAACGCCACGAGGCGATTCTGTCTCCCAAAGTGTGGGGGGATGGCGAACCAGAGAGTGTCCGTTCTAGAGCCGCTGTTGAGATGATGGACACAGCCCGGGCCGCACGAAAATTCTTTGATGCCCGGCCCGATGAATCTGTGGTCCATCCGGTAGTCAATGGCTTTACCGGATCGTCGATTTGGCACTCGATCTACGCTTTTCCACCGACTTCCCAAGACTACTACGAGAAGGGCTTTAAAGATTTTGCAGACCGTTGGCTGCCGATTCTCGATGTTTTTGAGGAAGTGGATGTAAATTTTGCTCTCGAAGTCCATCCGACCGAGATCGCTTTCGATATTGCCTCCTCCCAACGTGCGATCGAAGCAGTTGGGGCGCACAAACGTTTCGGCTTCAACTACGATCCAAGCCATCTCGGTTATCAGGGGGTTGATTACGTGAAGTTCATTCGCGAGTTCCCAGACCGTATCTATCATTGCCACATGAAAGACGCTTGGTGGGGGCACGGAGACGGGACAGTCGGCGTTTTTGGTGGACATACCGATTTCACGGATCCCCGGCGTTACTGGGACTTTCGCTCCCTCGGCCACGGTGACATCAAGTTTGAGGACGTAATTGTCGCTTTGAATGATATCGGCTATGCAGGTCCACTTTCCGTTGAGTGGGAGGATGGCCGCATGGATAGAATTTATGGCGCCACTGAAGCATCATCATTTACTCGCAAAGTTGACTTCCCACCGAACTCAATAGCCTTCGACGCTGCTTTCGATAAAGAAAACCAGTAGCGAGGAACACTTCTCCAAAGAATTAACCCCAACGAATCCGAGAATGGCATCTAAACAACCCCTTAAAATTGGCATGGTTGGTGGCGGGGCTGGCGCGTTCATCGCCAACCCCCACCAAAAGGCAATTCATTTTGACGGAACCCGCAAAGTCCACTCTGTCGTGCTTCGTGCCGATCCTGAAGCTGCTTTGGAAGAGGCTAAAGAATGGGCGTATCCGGTTAAGGGATACGGGAGTTATGACGAGATGATAGCAGCTCAAAAAGACCTTCCCGAAGAGGAACGTCTCGACTACATTCTCATAGTCACGCCGAATTTTGTTCACTTCGACCCTGCTTACAAAGCGCTCGATGCAGGTATCCCGGTGATGTGCGAAAAGCCTCTAACGGTAAATCTTGAGGAGGCAAAGGAGCTCGTAAAGAAGGTAGAAGAGGTCAATATTCCGTTTGCCGTCGCTCATACCTATGTTGGGCACTGGACGAGTTGGTTGAGTCGCTTCATCGTTCAGTCAGGACTCATCGGTGAAGTTCGCTGGGTCGATAGCTACTACCTGCAGGGATGGCTTGCTGATAAACTGGAGGATACGGGCCAAGTGCAAGCGGCTTGGAGAACAGATCCCAAGCGGGCCGGGGCTTCTGGAGCTGGTGGGGATATTGGAATTCATGCCCTTGAGCAGCTTCGATTTGTTACCGGCCTTGATGTGACTGAAGTCTCTGCGCACTGTGAGTGCATGGTCCCGGGCCGCCCGATCGATGATCACTTCACGGTTTACGGGAAGCTTTCGAATGGTGGTAAGTGTTTGGTTCGTGCATCGCAGATTTGCCATGGGCACAAGAACGATCTCGGCATTCTCATTGCCGGAACCAAGGGGCTTTTGAAGTGGAACCAGGAAAACGCGGAGGCGATCACGATCTGCCTACCGGGTCAGCCGGATCGAGTCTACTGGCGGGGAGAAGTCTCACCGAACGATGGGTTCTTCGGAGACATTCCCCAAGAGCTGTTGGACGAGCCGACCATTCCTTCTGGCCACGTGGAAGCATTTCATGACGCGTATGCTCGGTTGCATCGCGAGTTTGAAAAGGACGTCCGCGCTTGGAAAGAAGGTGAACCGTGGAACTGCGATGGAAGCCGATATGCGAACGTTGAGGATGGGTGCATGGGCATGGCATTTATCGACGCCGCAGTAACCTCCCACAAAAACGGAAACGCTTGGACAAAGATCGATCTCGGCTGAGGATTGGTCCCAAAGCAAGGCTCCTTGGGAGAGGGTGCCGATCCTGGCCAAGGAGATTCTTTCTGTAGTCTTTTGGCTGAAGACGGAAGACAAGTCGCAACGGGAACGCTCTTCGTTCTCATAAATTGACGCTTTCGCATAGCCCTCAATTTGTCGGATCGTCAAGTCAATCGACGAATGCGGGTTTTACCGCATCATTCCACTAAAGAGCTGTAGTTCCGCCCGTCTTGTTTGGGCACAGGGACCGGAATTGATGAATCGCGGGAGGCGGGCCGGAAATTACCTTGCCGGGTTACCCTGAGTGGAGGAACGTAACTGCAATGGCCGCAGATCGGTTTTCCATACTGATTCCATCATGGAACAATTTACCTTTCTTGAAACTTTGTGTCGAGGCGATCCGTGAGCACTCGGCGACCGAACACGAGGTGATCATTCATCTCAACGAGGGAGCGGACGGAAGCCTGGAGTGGGTTGAGCAGGAGAATTTGCCCTACACCATGACCCCAAAAAACGAGGGAGTCTGCGTTGCCCTCAACAAAGCGTCTACTTTGGCGGGCACCGATTTCATTTGTTATGTTAACGACGACATGTACGTTCTGCCCGGTTGGGATGAGGCGTTGTCGGCGGTTGTGGATGATCTCGATCACTCCGAGTGGTTTCTTTCCGGGACAATGATCGAACCCACAGTTTCCCGGAACGCCTGCGTCATCGCACCGCGCGATTATGGTAGGACTCCAGAAAGTTTTCGAAGATCGGAGTTGCTTAGAGAATTCCTCGAGCAGCCAAAAGCCGACTGGTCTGGCGCGAATTGGCCTCCGAATCTGGTGTCGCGGGCTTTGTGGAACAGAGTCGGTGGCTACTCGGAAGAGTTTAGTCCGGGAATTTCCTCCGATCCTGATTTCTCACGAAAGCTTTGGGAGGCAGGGGTTCGTCATTTTCAAGGGGTCGGAGGTAGCAGGGCCTATCACTTCCAATCCGCGTCTACAGGTAGAGTGGAGAGAAATGACGGGCGGAGACAGTTTCTTCGAAAGTGGGGTATGACTCAGTCTACCTTTACCCGTTGTTACTTGCGGCTGGGAACGCCATGGACGGGTCCACTTTCTCCTCAGCCCTATTCCCCACGGATGATTTTCTACCGTCTTAAGTCTGCTTTTCGTCTAGCTTTCAGCCGGTAGTTGGTTGTTCTTGCGATAGGCTTGCACGATTAGAGTAGTGATTGAGTGGCTGGAGGATAACAGCATTTGGCTGACAGTTCTGGGGATCGGGAGTGGGTTGTTCTTCTTGGTTTCCATCTTCTTAATACCTTTGGTGATCGTCCGTTTGCCTGTTGATTATTTCGTGCGTGATCCGGTTTCATGGAGAAAGTTGAGTCGGGCAGCTTTGCTTCGACGCGTTCTAAAGAATCTTTTGGGTATTGGTTTGATAGGGACGGGACTTCTCATGTTGATCTTGCCGGGGCAGGGTCTTCTTACACTCCTGGTTGGATTTAGTCTTTTGGATTTTCCAGCAAAGAGGTATTGGCAGTTGAGGTTGATTGGTGTGCCAGCTGTGGGTAAGTCGATCGATTGGATTCGCGAGAAGGCAAACCGCGTCCCATTGAAGCTACCCAACCGCCCTTGACTCGCGACTGGTTGGATTGGATCTTTGGTCACGATGCCCGACTCGCCATGTTTTGCCAGCTCTACACCAAACCTGTATCTGACCGGGTTTATGGGAACGGGTAAGAGCTCGATTGGTCGCGAGGTGGCGAAAGCTCTTCGATACCGATTCATCGATTCTGATCGCGCGATTGAGAAAGCGGCTGCGATGAAAATACCGCAGATTTTTGCTGAGAAGGGTGAGTCGTGGTTCCGGGAAAGAGAGAGAGAGTTTATAGAAACGGGTCATCCCTCCGAAAGGTGCGTTGTGGCCTGCGGAGGAGGTTTGATTGTTCCGGAAGGTATGCGCGAACTGGTTGAGAGTCGGGGAGTACTCGTTGCTCTCTTTGCCTCTCCCGAAACGATCCTTGCGCGCACCTCAAGAAACAAAAACCGTCCTCTTCTGCAAGTGGCGGATCCGGAGTCCGAGATTAGGAAACTGTTGGCGGAAAGAAGTCCGATCTACCATCAGGTGGATCGAGCCGTTTCGACCGACGGAAGATCTTTTTCGGAGGTGCGCGAGGCCGTTCTAAGGATTTATCGCTCCGGTGCCTCCTCACAACTCAGCGGGTAACACTTACTAGAGTAATTTCGAGTGATGAGCAGGGTTTTAGTGGTAGAGGACGAACCTTCGATATTGGAGTCTGTTGTCTACGCACTTGGGAGCGAAGGAATCGAGACCTTGTCTGCTCACACTTTGGGTGAGGCGCGTGGGCTGATTTCTGCCGAAAACTGCGATCTTGTGGTGCTCGACATCGGGCTTCCCGATGGAAACGGTTTTGATTTTTGCCGGGAGATTCGTGCTGCTTTTGAGGTTCCGATTATTTTTCTGACTGCTCGTTCTTCGGAAGTGGATCGAGTTGTCGGTTTGGAGGTGGGCGGCGGGGACTACTTAACAAAGCCCTTCAGCACTAGGGAATTGGTAGTGCGGGTGAGGAATCTCTTACGGATGAGGATAGAACATCAAAGAATTCAGAGACCGGTAACACCTCGGACGCAAAGCGGTTTTTCCGGCCTTTCGGTGGACGTAGAAAGTGCGACTGTTGTGCTGCACGGAGCCGATGTAGAGGTTTCAGCCAGTGAGCTTCGTCTTCTCGCGGTGCTGGTTGAAGGCTCTGGAAGAGTTTTTTCGCGGGACCAACTAATGGAGCTAGCCTGGGATGATCCCGGTGCCAGTTTGGATCGGACCGTGGATTCCCACGTTAAGAACTTACGAGCAAAGTTTAGAGCTGTTGACCCATCCACTGAGGTGATTCGAACCCACCGTGGTCTAGGCTACTCGATCGGGAAAGATCTCGTTTCCAATTTACGATGAAAATCCGTTCCACGCTGGTATGCTCCTCTGCGATCCTCTTCGCGTTGGCCGGATGGTTTTTCTACCGATGGACGACTGTTGAGATACGGCCTTCCTACTTGAAAGTCGTTGAGGAGAGTCTTGTCGATTCTTCCAGACTTCTCGCGGCGATTCTCAGGGAAGAGATCCAACAGCTTGAGGGCGATTTTCCTGACATGGAGGGTCCTGCGCGGTTTTTGCGCAATGACCGTTTCAACGCGAAGATCTACGACTCGGTAAAACAATCCTCCGACTTGGAGTTTTACATCGCGAACCAGAACGGGTTTCTGGTCTTTCATTCCCACATTCCTGAAGAGATTGGAGCGGACTACTCTCAGTGGAATGATGTCTTTCTCACTCTCCGTGGAGAGTACGGAGTGAGGTCAACCCGGAGTGACCCTGACGACCCGGCATCATCGCGACTTCACGTTGCTGCACCACTCAGAAACAACGGCGAGATTGTCGGTGTCGTGACCGTAGTGAAGCCAATTGAGTATCCCTTCCTCTACATTGAGCAGAGTCGCCGTCACGCTCTTGTCGGAGTGATCCTCCTTTTTGTGGCAGCAACCTTGCTCGCGTTTGGCCTGTCCTGGTGGATCTCCAAGCCGATTGAAAGGTTGACCGCTTATGCGATGAAGGTGCGAAGAGGAGAAAGAGTCGATGGGCCTCGAATAACCGGAGCAACGGAGATTCGCAAGTTGCACGAAGCCATCGACCAAATGAGGGTGGAGCTAGAGGGAAAGAAATATGCGGAGACTTACGTGGCAAACCTCACTCATGAAATCAAAAGCCCGTTAACCGGTCTGCGCTCTGCAGTTGAGATCCTTAGAGGTGACCCTCCAGCGGTTGACCGATTGCGTTTTCTCGAACACGTGGACGCAGAATCGGAGAGGATTCATAAGATTGTCGAGCACATGCTCCTTTTGAGCACTTTGGAGGGTAAGGTTTCCTTGGAGCGAGAGGAGTGGATCGACCTTTGTGCTCTAACGGATAGGGTAATGGCCGAGTATCAGCCGTTAGCTTATGCGCGGAGAATTAAGCTCACTCTGAATGGAAGGCTGCAATCAGGAGTTGTTGGAGATGAAGAACTGCTGAAAGCAGGTATTGGAAACCTGCTGCAAAATGCGATTGAGTTCTCTCCATCCGATGGTGAGGTGCGTCTTTCTCTGGCGGAAGAAGGAGATTGCACGATCCTCCAAATTGAGGATCAGGGCACCGGTATCCCTGACTATGCGAAGGACCGTGTGTTCGACCGGCTCTATTCCCTTCCAAGACCGGACAGTGGGAAAAAGAGCTCAGGGCTGGGCTTGTCTTTGGTCAAGGAGATTGCCGAGCTACATTCCTCTCAGGTGAGTTTTGATTGTCCTTCAGAGGGTGGCACAATCTTTCGGTGGATGTTCCCGCGAATCGAAGTTCCGCTTGCGTGACCGATTGTGAGAGGTTCCAATCTCCCCATGAAATCGCAAAAGATAGCCGTTCTCGATTTCGGATCCCAATACACGCAGGTGATCGCGCGTAGGATCCGTGAGTGCAACGTCTATTCGAAGATCTTTCCTTACAACGTTTCTGCGGAGACCCTTCAAAAAGAGGAGATTCAAGGCCTTATTTTTTCAGGTGGTCCTGCGAGTGTTCTCGCAGAAGGAGCACCAAAACCGGATCCCGCAGTCTTTGATCTAGAGGTTCCGATCCTTGGGATTTGTTACGGAGTTCAATTGATTGCCCACATGATGGGGGGAGAGGTGTCCCGCTCTGATAGACGCGAGTACGGGCACGGAACGCTGAGAACTGTGGGAGAGAGCCGCATCCTTGCATCATTGCCAAAAGAGGTGAGGGTCTGGAACTCTCATGGTGATCGGATCATCCGTTTACCAGATGGTTTTCGACCGGTAGCTGAGACGGAGAACTCTGAATATGCGGGAATTGAGCATGCGGATAGAGCGATCTTCGGTCTACAGTTTCACCCGGAGGTCTCTCATACTGAATGTGGATCGGAGATCCTCCGGAACTTTTTGATCAAGGTGTGCGGTTGCACGGGTGACTGGTCTATGGCCAACTTTATCGAGCGCTCAGTGGAGGATATCCGGGAAGCAGTGGGTGATGAACATGTAGTCCTCGGATTGAGCGGAGGAGTGGATTCTTCGGTAGCCGCTGCTTTGATCCATAAAGCAGTTGGAAAGCAGCTTACCTGCGTCTTTGTCGACAACGGTTTACTCCGCCTGAACGAAAAAGAGCAGGTCGAGCTTCTCTTTAGGGAGAATTTTGCGATGGACCTAAGGGTCGAAGAGCAGGGTGACTTTTTTCTCGAGCGTCTCAAGGGAGTCGAGGATCCGGAAGAGAAGAGGAAAAAGATCGGTAACGCTTTCGTGGAGGTTTTTGAAATGGCTATCCAGAAGATTGGAGAAGTGACCTTCCTTGCTCAGGGCACTTTGTATCCGGACGTAATTGAAAGTGTGTCCATTGATGGAAATCCTGCAGCATTGATCAAGAGTCACCACAATGTGGGTGGCCTGCCGGAAAAAATGCGACTCAAGCTTCTCGAGCCGCTTCGAAACCTCTTTAAGGATGAGGTCCGCCTTCTTGGGCAGGAACTCGGTTTGCCCAAGGAAGTCCTCTGGCGCCAGCCTTTCCCTGGCCCCGGTCTTGGAGTCCGTGTTTTGGGAGAGGTGAAAGAGGAATATTTGGAAACCCTCCGGCGGGCCGACGCTATCCTAACGGAAGAGATGTATGCGTCAGACTTTTATTACAAGGTCTGGCAGAGTTTCTGCGTTTTTCTTCCCGTCCGGACAGTCGGAGTGATGGGGGATGAACGCACTTACGATCATGTGGTTGCGCTCCGTATTGTCGAAAGTGCTGACGCAATGACTGCCGATTGGGCACGAATGCCTCATGATTTGATCCGGAAGATTTCGAATCGCATCATCAACGAGGTGGATGGCGTAAACCGGGTGGTCCTCGATGTGAGTTCGAAGCCACCAAGCACCATCGAGTGGGAGTAAAACCCTAAAGGACGGGCTTTTGGCTACCCGGTAAAGCTAAGTCTAGCTTTGATTCCTACTGGCGTAAAACGCGTCGATCTTCTTGGAGACGTCGCGGAAGCCGATATCCGACGAATAGATTTCCTTGTAGTGATCGATCGCCTTTTGGTCCTCATTCATCCTCTCATAGCACTGAGCGAGATTGTAAATGATGTCCTTTTTCACGTCCGTCATTCCGTTGATTTCTCCTTTTGCCGTCGCGAACTGTTCGGCGGCCATGTCGAAGAACTCTTTGGACTTATAAGCTTTCCCGAGAAGGTTAAGACTGGAGATACGCACCTTCGGATTCCGTTGTGCAATTTGTAGCTGCTGGATTGCTGCATCCGTCTGATTGTCTTCGAGAAGAAGCTCTCCATACTGGTGGCGCGCAGAATAGTCATTCGGATAGCGTTTCACCATATCGGCAGCCTGTTCAATCAAGTAGTCTTTCCGCTCGCTGACCATGCGTTCAAGTTCGGACTGCAGTTCTCCATTCTCTGGATTCGCCGCTATTTCCTCTTTCTTCGCTGCGATCAAGGTATCTACGTACTCCCGATACAACTTTGTTTCGAGACGTTCGAGGGTGACATCAGCTTTACCTCCTTCGAGTTTGCGCGCTTCCTGAATCCAAGAGATCGCGGACTCATAGTCGCCCGACCGTTGGTAGTAACCACTCAATTGGCGGTAGTTGGTGAGATTCTCCGGTTCGCTTTGAATTCGTTCGTAAGTCTCTTGAATGAGCTTTTCGAGGCTCTCTTCGCTAGTCTGGGACCGGCTTGCCTGTTCGAGACTTTCGGCAACGTTTTTGTCCGCCAGCTTTGAACGGAAGTCCTCGTCCTCTTCCCAGTTCCCTTTTTTCATGGACTGTGCGACGGAAGCCTTCTTCACAATATCCTGTGCCTCTCCATCCCCTGGGTGCTCACGAATGATTTTTTCGCACACGCGGATACAGTCCTCCACACGGTCGGCTTCCAGATAGAACGTGGCGAGCTTTTTGCCCACGTTCAGGTCGTCAGGGTTGATATTGTAGGCAGCCTCAAAAGCAAAGGCGGCAGTGTGTGGGAGCTCGCAAGCTGCTGCTCCCTCACCCAGGAGCTTTAGGGCATCCACACTTTCAGGGTCGTCCTTAAGGATTTTTTCGGCTTGGACCATTGCTTTCGCTGGATCTTTCTTGAGGGAGACCGAGCTAATTTTCGAAAGTGGCTTGGATGTGATCCCAGACAGAAACGACTTCTTCTTTCCAGCATTCGCAGCCCGTTGCGCGTCATGGAGAACCTCCCGTGCTTCTACGCATCCAGGATACTTTTCGACTAGGCCCATGCAGATTTCGATCGCGAAAGCGGCGCTTCCTGAACGGATACTGTTACGAGCTTTTTCGACTTGTTTGCGGATGCGAGGGTCTAGGTCTTTGAGTGGTTGGTCTGACATGATATTGCGGTAAGCAGAAACGATCAGTATTAAAGGAAAGGTTGGTTCCGTCTAGTCAAAATAGAATTGGAGGCGCGGGACGGAATCGAACCGTCGAATAGAGGATTTGCAGTCCCCGGCCTTACCACTTGGCTACCGCGCCACTCCCGTCCCACACACTTGTGGGAATCGAGGCGATGACAAGAAAAAAGCCCGGCATTGCTGCCGGGCTTGGTCCAAACCAGAAAAGGGTTTCCTAGAGCTCGACGCTTGGCGGAAGGATAACCTGATCAATTACGTGAATCACGCCGTTGCTGGCTTCCACGTCAGTTGCGATCACGGTTGCATCGTTGACCGTCACGGTTCCGTCGGTGATGGCAATTTCAATCGGCGAGCCTTCCAGCGTATTTACCGAACCGGGGGTCACATTTGCTGCAAACACCTCGACCGGAATGACGTGGTAGGTAAGAATTGCGACAAGAGTGTCTTTGTTCTCAGGGAGGAGCAGTGTCTCGACTACGCCGTCGGGGAGAGCCGCGAATGCTGCGTCGTTCGGAGCAAAGACGGTGATGTTGTCAGCCGACTGAAGCGCGCCAGTTAGACCAGCAGCTTCAATTGCTGCTACGAGGGTGCCGAAGTCTCCAGCACCGGCCGCGGTTTCGACGACGTCCATACCGATAGGCGTTGATGTCTTGGCTGCCTTGGCGCCTCCCGCGCATGCAGCACAAGAAGCTGCGTAGGAAACTGAGGCTGCAACGAAAAGCGAGCCGAGGACTAATGCGATTTTTGTTTTCATAATTGTGGTGGTGTTAAGTGAAAGGAGAGGGAATGGAACCGTTATTTTGGGGTTTTCAAACAATCGAGGCCGATTTTTCAGGTGCTTCTACTGTTCGATTTACCTCCCCACCGTATTGCGGAAGGGGATGTTGTAGTTTCGAGCGGCTTGCGGTGGGGGCGGGTCCACTCTGTTTACCGTCTCGAACACTTGGACGATCGAAGAGTCAAAGAGACGGTTTCCAGACGAGTCGATGATTCGAACATTACTCAGGGTTCCATCGCGATTGACGCGAAAATTCACGATGGCCTGTAAATCCCTTCCCGAGAGACTCGGCGGTCGATTCCAAGCTGCGTTTAGCCTTGCCCGAAGCGCTTCAACATAGGTCAAAATGGCCCTCTGCTGCGCGGCACCCAAACCCGCCGCCAAATCGCGATCCGAGGCGGCGAGTAGATCGTCAAGAGCACTTGTGTCTGGGCGAATGTCAGGAATTTCCACTGGGTTTTGAGGCCGCGGGGTTTCTCTAACGATTGGTTTTGGCTGCCCATGCATTTTTACAAAATCTTCGTAAGAAACGCGCTCGGGTTCCGGTTCGGGGGCAGGCTCAGGTTCCGGCTCTGGTTCGGGTTCGGGCTCTGGCTCTAGTTCTGGTTCCGGCTCTGGTTCAGGTTCGGGCTTAGGCCGAATAGCACTCAAAGATTCGGGAGGAAGAAGGATGAGAGTGGTCAGATCCAGTGGGATTTGTGGGAGATCCTCAATCGGAAGAAGTGGATCCACCTGAACTGGCTGCGGCAGGGGTGGAGAAACGCTGGCAGACTGAAAAGCCTCGATCTCCTCTTCGCAGGAGACGAGTGAAATGACTACAAGAGCGAGAAGGAAAGCAACGTGAGTTCCGGAGACCCACTGAAAGACTTTTTTGTAAAGAGGAGTCATCGGAGTGCCTACTCTGAATAAGCGACGACCACCCGCGATAGGCCGAGGTTACGAAAAATATCGAGAACCTCAGCCACTTTTCCGTAGCTTACCTCCCGATCGCCCCTGACGATAAAGATGCGGTCGTTGGAATAGCCGCTGAGAATCTGTCCTAGAGCCGTTGCATCGACCAGCTCTGAACCGAAATAGAAATCACCCTCGCTGTCGATAGACACTTGGATTGGGTCCTCGGGAGCATCGCGGACGATTTCTTCAGATTGGACCAAATTGGGAAGCTGAACTGCCACCGGTTGCTCCAAGAGCGGCGTGGTGATCACAAATATGATCAGAAGCGCAAAAGCGAGATCGAGAAGTGGGGTAATGTTGATCTCGGACATCGCCCCCAGCTCTCTCTTGCTCTTAAAGCGTCTTGCCATGAAAAAACGTCTATCGGATCTCGAGTTCAATCCGGTCGGCAACCGAA
Organism: Verrucomicrobiota bacterium; assembly: GCA_038744685.1. Taxonomy (NCBI): domain Bacteria; kingdom Pseudomonadati; phylum Verrucomicrobiota; species Verrucomicrobiota bacterium. Next base: position 123,344 of record JBCDMB010000003.1, on the reverse strand, counting down.
CTGGCGAAATTTTCCAACTCCATTGTTAGGTTTCGGATCTGCGAGAGTAGGTAGTTGTAGCCGAAGACGGACGGAATCGCTACCAAGAGACCCGCCACGGTGGTGAGTAAAGCACCGGAAACGCCAGGCGCCAGACTTTGAATGGTGGCCGAGCCAGCCAGGGCAACCCCGCCAAATGCATCCATTACCCCCCAGACGGTTCCAAGTAGTCCGAGAAAAGGGGCACCAGTAACAATGGAGGCCATCATGACCATTTTCGATTCGTAGGCGACCGTCTGCTTTGCAATGACTCGCTGCAGAGCGTTCTCGACCTGATTCATTTGCTTGGGATGACCTTCGGATTCAGGACCCTCCCACCGGTAGAACGCCTGAACCGCCGCAACGACCAGAGTAGCATAGGGGTTTCTCCTGGTTTTCATCGATTTTACGTCAATTTCAACGAGTGGTGAGTCTCTGTTCAAAGACTTCTCAAATCGGAGATTTCCGCGCCGAATCCGTTTGAGCTCGTAACCCTTTGCAATCATTACAGTCCAAGCGAGGATGCTTCCCAATCCCAATAGGAAAATGATGATTTTCCCAGCGAAATTGGAGAGGAGAAAATAGGTGAAAAGCGATGGATCGGACGCAGCTAAAAAGGAAACTTCGGTCATAGTCGGAGACGGTGAAAGAAGTAGTGGAAGCACGTCGAAAGGCTCAACCGTAAAAGGGTTGATCTTTGATTTTCATCTCTTGATCGGCTGTTCGGTCGTCTTGAGGAGCGCGGACTTTAGTCCGCCCCGTTGAAGTGGTGTGGTTTCCACATGACCTCGTGGCTCTAATTGCACCCTGAAGAAAGGCGCGACTGAAAATGATTTGATCCATGTCGCGGAAGTCTTTTCCTTCGGCGGATGGATAAGAAAACCGCAGCGATTCAAGAGCTCTCGGCAAAAGCGAGTGAGGCATCCACAAGAAGTGTGTTGGTCGGTCTCGATGGTTTCGTCGATACCATCATCAATCCGGTGGATCGGCGATTTGGTCCCGGTGACAACTATGAACCGATTCGTGAGATGGCCGCTTTTGGGAATCGCATCGTGGCTGCTGCGGGCAAGAGCACAAACATCGAGATGGGAAAGATCACTGAGAAACTGGGTGGAAACGGACCCATACTTGCCAACGCCGTTCTTGCTGCGGGTTTCCCAACGCGTTACGTAGGGGCTCTGGGGATTCCGGAAATCCATCCGGTATTTAAAGATATGGCAGCGAAAACCGATGCGGTGTCTTTGGCTGAACCCGGTGTGACGTATGCGTTGGAGTTTAAAGATGGCAAGGTGATGCTGGGTTTGATGGATTCTCTCGAGGAGGTTACCTACTCAAAAGTGCTGGAAAAAATGGGAGAAGGTGCGTTTTTCGACCTGCTTTCTCGGACGGATTTGTTCGCTGTAGTCAACTGGACGATGCTGCCGTTCCTCACCGGGTTTTTGCAGAGTCTGATCGACCAGGTCTATCCGAATTTAGGTCCCCGTGACCACCGGAGCTTCTTTTTCGATTTGGCAGACCCCGCCAAACGCTCTGATGGTGACCTGGTAGGCGTCCTTCGTCTCTTGGGACGCTTCTGCGCTTTTGGTTCCACTACTCTCGGATTGAATTTGAGTGAAGCTCAGCATGTTTCGCGTGTTTTGGGCCTTCCGAGCGGACACGGCAACGAGGAAGACATTCGGGGGATGGCGCGTTCCATTCGTTCCGAGATCGGAGTAGATTGCGTGGTTGTCCATCCGCTGGATTGTGCTGCGTGTGCGACGAAAGAGGACACTTTTTACACCGATGGCTTTTTCACCGCAGATCCCACAATTACGACGGGCGGCGGTGACCACTTCAACGCCGGGTTTGTGGCTGCACGGCTTCTCGGATTGTCGCCAGACTCAGCTTTGGTGATCGGTTGTGCGTTTTCGGGGTATTACGTGAGGTCAGCCGAAAGCCCCTCTTTGGGGGCCATAGGGGCCTTTTTGCAAAATACGGAATTTGCGACGCTCCCTTCTTAGAACATGACCTTGAACATCTTGAGGGTGCGTTTTCGCTGTGGGCGTGAAGCGAGGGGGATCGTTTGACCGTAAATTCGTGGTTTTGGGTCTCGTCAACCGTCGGTCAGGCAGAATAAAAAGTAGGGATGTCGAAAAATGTCCCGGAACGAAACGGCTTGTTGATCTCTTTTGAGGGATCTGAGGGAAGTGGTAAGACGACCCAGATCAGTCTTCTGTCGAGTAAACTTGAGGATGCTGGTTATGATGTGGAAGTCACCCGCGAACCGGGAGGAACGGATCTCGGTGAGGAAATTCGGCATCTTCTCAAACATTCAAACAGTGGCTCGGGCATGGTGCCTGAGGCGGAGCTACTCCTTTTCGCGGCTGCCAGAGCGCAACTCGTTAGGGAAAAGATCCTCCCGGCGATCGATGAGGGCAAGATCATCATTTGTGATCGTTTTCTCGATTCGACAACCGTCTATCAGGGGGTAGCTCGCCAGCTCTCCAAGGAGCCCGTCACGGTGATCAATCGGTTTGCAGTAGGAAATTTTATGCCGGATTGGACGATTATTCTCGATATCCCCGCTGAAATCGGGATCGAACGTATTCGTCACCGGGTGAGCGACTTGCCGGATCGAATGGAGGCTGAAAACATTGGTTTCTACCGAGCCGTTCGCGAAGGGTATCTTCTTCTCGCAAAATCCCTACCGGGCCGCTACTCGGTGTTCGATGGAACCCAATCGAAGGAGTTGATCGAGGACGAGATTTGGGAAGAAACTCAAGAGCGTTTCTTCCGGAATGGTTGAAGCGAAGAAGGATCACTGGGATCCCGCCGGGATTCCTCTAGAGACCTTTAGAAAGGGAAGGTTGGGGCATGCTGTGCTTCTTCATGGACCGATACTAAACTCGTTGGAGAAAGTAACGGAGAAGCTTGCTGGTGAAATTCTAGGGACAAGCGGCTCGCCAGCAAAGCACCCGGACTGTCGGATCATTCGCCCGATAAACCGCATGCGGCAAATCGGAGTCGAGCCAATCCGCGATCTGGTAAAGGTCGTCAGCCACACGGCAAACCAGGGTGGCCGGAAGGTGGGTATCATTGTCGAAGCTGATCGAATGAACCTTCAGGCTTCGAATGCCTTTTTGAAAACCCTCGAGGAGCCGCCTGCTGATACCAACCTTATTCTGATTAGCGCCCGGCCCAATGATCTTTTGGATACGATTCGGAGCCGCTGCCTTAGCTTCAAGATCCCTGGTGGCCTCGTCCCGATCGAGACACCTGAGTGGAAATCGTGGCTTGAGGATTTTGACCTTTGGTTGACTCGAATTGAGAAGCCTCCACGCGACCGGAAGGAGACCTCAGAGACGGTCTTGCGCACGTATGGGCTTGTTCAGCGTTTTCAGGAAACCCTTACTCTTTTGTCCGCGAGTCGATTGGAAGAGGCTCTCGAGGATCTTCCGGATGACATGGATGACGAGCAGCGAGCCGCTGTCAGTGCAGGGGTCGAGAGAGGCGCGCGAAGCGATTTGCTCGCGGGAATTTCGTCAGCTTTACGCGATTGGGTGGTGTCACGCTCTAAAGAACGCAATGAGGTCGTTCAGAGGATTCGCAAGTTGGTTCTTGCTGTCGAGGAAACGGAAATGACCGCCGGATTGTTGGCTCTCAACTTCAACGGGACCGCTGCGATTGAACAGTTACTGATCAAAATTCTCCGCGTTTGGAGTCGCCAGTAGCCGAAAAGGCCCTCTGCGTTCATCCGGGGCTTCAAAAGAACTGTTTGCCACGGCACCGGATTTGCTTCTGGGTTTACCCATGGCCACCACTGCTAAACTTTCGCCGGAGCAATCCGCACTTCACGAATACGAGGAGCTGCTCAAGGACTACAAGAGCGTGATGGTAGGGTCAGTGAGTGCTTCTGGTGTTCCGGAAGTGAGCTACACGCCTGCGATCCACACAGCCAATCGTGACTTCTTCATCTACGTGAGCGAGATGTCGGCTCACACCCAGAACATTCGCGAGCAGAAGACCGCATCGCTCATGGTGATTGAAGATGAGAAAACGGCGAAGCAGCTTTTCGCTCGTAAACGGGTGACTTTTCAATGCGAGGCTGAGGAAATCGAGCGCGACTCAGAGCCATGGAAGGCAGCGATGGTCGAATTTGAGACTGAACTCGGTGGGGTGGTGAGGGCTTTAATGGGAATGGCTGATTTTCACCTGATCCGCCTAAGGCCATCGGAAGGGCGTCTAGTCGTCGGTTTTGGTAGAGCATTTGACGTGACCGGTGAAAACCTGGATGTGGTCGAGCATGTCAAAGGCATCGACGGTAAAGGTCACAAAATGATCAAGAAAAACGCCGAGCCATTGAGCCCGGAGGTGGTTCAGCGCATGGTCAATCACATGAACGAGGATCACAGCGACGCCGTGCTCCTCTATGTGAAGCACTTCGCGCAACGGGAAGCGGATTCGGCGTCCCTCGAGGACATCACCCACGAATCGATGAAAATTAAAGTTGATAACGGAGAGGAGTTAGAAATCCCCTTTAGAAAGCCGCTAGCAGACTCTCACGACGCTCACATGACGATGGTCAAAATGGCGAAACAAGCGCGGAAAGCCGTCGAGGCTGAGTTGGTTTGAAGGCTTTGGCCAGTAGTCCTCCTTGTCTATTTCTTCGCGATTTCTATTGACTGATTCAGTGTGGATCGCACTGGGCCGAGACACAGGCCGTCTGGCTCAGCTTTCCGAATTCCTAGGATAATTTCCAAGGGGGTCAGCCGTTCGGGTTCAACGCATGGAAATCATTCAAAGGCGTTGGTTCCCATCGTATGGTTGAATGAGAAATGGTTCCTATCCACTTTGGATAGGAAATTTACACATGATAGTGTTGATGTCTCTCGAGAGGCTCTGAGAAACCTATGATCTTATTTGTCTTCCGCGTCTGCGTAGTAGGACCCCCACTCCAACGATAAGGCCAGAGAGCAGTGCATAAGAACTCGGTTCAGGGACCACGCTAACGTTGTCTATGTCGAATTTCAGAGAATCAAAGGCTGTGGATGCAGGTAGATACAAACCAAATTGAAGATCATTGAGGTCAGAAAACACCGAACCAAACGTTCCGCCACCATACGACAAGAAAGGGGGATTACTGTCTTCGATGGGAAGTGTTATTTTTGTCCAAGTGTTTGGGGCGATTGAGTAGACAGCGTTGTTCGCGGTGCTAGCAGCTTGCCCGAAACCACGGTTGAGACGTGCGTAAAAATTTAGATCCGATCCAAAATTGTGACGAACGTTTACCGAGATTTCAGTTACCCCTTCTGTGATCCAATCTCCCACGAACGCATCGCCACTAGCACTACCTGCGTTTCCGCGCATCAAGATGGCTAGAGGGTCACCAAAGCCCCCTGGACCAGTCGTGCCTGTAGTAAAAGAGGCCGGGCTGAAGGAAATGTATCCAGAGTCTCCAACACCATCCGAAGAAAAATAATCTGGAGTTCCAGAATCACCATCCAGCCAACCAGAGTCGTTGGTGTCAAAAGTCTCAATGAAAGGAGGATTAACCATTCCGAAACTACTGGTGATTGAAAATCCAGCAACACATGCCGAAATGAAAGAAGCTTTGTCCATCTTCATATGCAATAGAAACAATCCAAATCTATTGTTGTGCAAGCAATTTTTGTGTTTGTGTCTCATTTTCATAGAAAGTCTAGGCCTCGGCGGCGAGAACCAGACTCTTTGGTTTGTTTTCTGGTTTACGCAGTAACAGCTGGCGGTGGCGACGCCGAGTTTTGGCCTAGCTGGTTACAATGGCTATCGCCTTCGTGCTACAGGGCTCGGTTATCCCGCGGGTTTGGTGTTACTCCAATCGAACGTTTAGAGCAATTTCCGCTGGCAACCTCTCCGGGCATGAGACTTACTTCACGGTATGGGTATACGATTCCTCCACACTCGAATTCGCGTAAGCGATCTGGAAAAGTCGATTGAGTTCTACTCTAAGACTTGCGGTTTCGTGGTGGCGAAGCGGAACGACAAGTCCCCGGCGGGCAATCAGATCGCCCACCTCGAGCTTCCGGGGAATGCGCACATGCTGGAGCTGACTTACTCCCCGGATTTCAAAGTCGAATTTCCTGAAGATCTGATGCATACCTGCATCGGGGTGGATGATATCGTCGAGCATTGCCAAAAGCTGGAAGACGAGGGTGTTGAGATCTGGCCGGAGAATTGGAAAGAGAAATTTACCAGCGGCGGAAGCAAGATGGCCTTCATTACTGATCCTGACGGCTACGAGGTAGAGATTCTCGAACGGTAGGGGATGGTGGTCGAGGAAGTCCCGCCTTCCCTCCGGTTGCTTTATCCGTTCACGCCGAGGAGGGTCCGGGTGAAGACCGGCGAGCTGTCGGTGGTCAATGAAGGAGAAGGTCCTGTTGTTGTAATGGTTCATGGGAACCCCTCTTGGTCGTTCCTGTTTCGAGACCTGATCCTTCGGCTCCGATCCTCCTATCGTTGTATCGCTGTAGACCACCAAGGGTGTGGTTTGTCCGATCCCCAGAAGGCTCCGCTACGAATGGAGCAGCATTCGGACAATCTTGGAATGGTCCTTAGCGAATTGGGTGTAAACCGCTACGCGCTGGTCGCTCACGATTGGGGTGGGGCGATTGGAGCCCACCGGGCTGGTCTTCAGGCAGAGAAAATACTGGCGACAGTCTTTCTCAATACCGCTGCCTTTCCAGTCCATCGTATGCCGTGGCAGATCCGTTTGGCCCGGGTTCCTTTGCTCGGCCGGATTTTGATGGAACAGTTCAATGCGTTTGCGATTGGTGCTGCACGGCAGGGAGTTGTGAACCCATTGGCTGAAGCAGTGGAAGATGGTTTTCTATTTCCTTGGAGAGAAAGAAAATCGCGCCGCGTCGTCTCTCGGTTTGTCGAAGATATTCCATGGCGGAGAAGTCATCCAACTTGGAAGACAATTCTTCAAGCGGAGAAAGGTTTGAAGAATTTGGCGACCAAACCCTGCCTACTGGCCTGGGGGCTCAAAGATTTTTGCTTTGATGAGGTGTTTCTCAATGAATGGATCCAAAGGATGCCAAATGCGGAGGTAGAGCGTTACGAAAATGCCGGCCATTACGTGTTCGAGGATGCAGGTGAGCCTTTGCTGGAGAGGATTGAGGTCTTTATAGGAGAGAGTGTGGGAGCTGTTCTGGGAGGATGAGGTTTTCGATCGGCAATCCTCTATGGAGGGACGCCGGCCTCGGCGTCTTTGTTGCATCCATCTGGGAGCGCGGACATCGGGGCCGATGTCCCTCCATGGTTTATTTCTCGCGTAAATCCTATGAGAAAGACAATTGACTCAACTCGCCTTGGTAAAGCCAGTCGTTTGGTTCTGATACGAGCCCCGCTCGAACAGGATTCTCTCTAACGTAATTCCATTTTGCTGAGTAGCTCTCCCCACTCCGCATCTGCGTATCCCAGAAATCCCTTTGCCACATGAAGAGTGAATTCGTCTTTCGGATATTCATCGTAAAGATCCGTTTCCAGTGGCTGATCCAGTTCTTAAGGGGCATGGGAGGATCTTGTGCGGGTGAGCAAAAGAAGTGAACGTGATCGGGCATTAGCATAAATTTGCCAACGATCCAGCGATCCGTTTTAGCGAACGTTTTTCGAAACGCTTCCAAAGCAGTAGGATTGGCGAGGCTTGCCCTTCGGGACTGAGTGCAAATGGTGACGAAAATCAGGATCGAGCAATTGAACCTTGTAATTGGAGGATGATGTGCGGGGCGTTTGCGCCGTGGATTTTCGTTTTTTGTGTCGTTTGAAGGCACAATCTTTTTATTGAAGAGATTTTGGTTGATGGCAATGGAATGCGGACATCGGGGCCGATGTCCCTCCATGGATCTCGTTTTGGAGGGACGCCGGCCTCGGCGTCTTCGTTGCGTCCTGCAGGAATCCCGGGCCCCGCGTCCGCGGGGTCCCTCAATGAGTTCTTTGAATTGAGTCGTCTCTCATGATCTTCACTGCTTTTCTCCACCGATCCTATGGTGTCTTTTGGTCTATTGGAGATCGCGGTAGTTGCGGTGTATTTTGCTGCGATCCTTTTTGGGGGTTGGTGGACCTCGCGGAAGCAGAAGGGGGTTGAGGATTTTTATGTAGGGGGTCGGAACATTCCGTGGCCGGCCGTTCTGCTTTCCATCACCGCAACCGAGATTAGCGCCCTTACGTTTTTGGGGGTGCCCGGCGCTGGGTTTGAGGGAGACTTGAGTTACTTGCAGTTTGGTGTCGGATCGCTTGCGGCCCGATTTGTAGTCGCATTTTTGTTCCTCGGAGCGTTCTACCGGCTTCAGTGTGTGTCGATCTACCAATTCCTCGGGAATCGATTCGGTCCGACGTCTCACAAGACAGGTGCCGTCTTTTTCCTGGTCACCCGGATCAACGCATCCGCGATCCGGCTTTCACTGGCGGCAGGTGGTTTAGCCCTTTTCTTTGGTGTCCCGGTTTGGGTATCCGTTCTCGTATTCACCACCGTCGCTTTGATCTACACAGCTTCCGGAGGGATTCGGGCCGTCGTCTGGACCGATTGCATCCAAGCCGTGGTTTTCATCGGTGGAGGGATTGCGGTTTTTACCTATTTCCTTGGTGAAATTGGTTGGACAGACTTCTGGCAGCAGGCTTCGGAGCAAGAGAAGCTCCGGATCTTTTACTGGACGCCTGCAGAAGGATCTTCCTGGTTCGGTGATTGGAACCTTTTTTATCTCGCCTGCCTGAATGGGTTGGTAATGACGACGGCGGCCCTTGGATGTGATCAGGATCTCACGCAACGAATGCTCACCTGCCGATCCGTGGGACGGGCTCGCTGGAGCGTGATATTGAGCGGGTTTCTAGGTATACCGGTGGCGGGTCTCTTTCTCCTTGTTGGAGTGGCACTCTATCTCTGGATGGGAAGGGAGGGGATTCTTATACCCGATGAGGTGGGCGCGAATAATGTCTTTGCTTGGTTTATAGCTGAAGTGGCTCCGTCCGGTCTAAGTGCCTTGCTCTTCGTTGGGATTCTGGCTACGGCGATGTCGAGTCTGGATTCGGCATTGAATGCACTCAGCTCTTCGGTGGCTTACGACATTTTGGGAGATCGTTTTCGGAGTTCTGTTTGGTTTTCGCGATTGGGAATAGTGGTTTTCGGAGTCGTTCTGGCTGGAGTTGCGATCCTCTTGGATGGCTATGAACAGAGCTTGGTTTTCCTTGGATTTAAGATCGCCGGCATTACTTATGGGTCTCTCCTGGGAATCTTTCTTCTGGGTTTGCTTGCTCGCTCCCCTAGAGGCTCTGACCGGGGAAATCTCCTTGCGATGGTCATTGGAGCGGCGCTTTCAGGCGGCCTTCTCCTTTCGACAGAGCAGGGCTGGATTGAATTGGGATGGACGTGGGTTCCTTTGATCAACACTGCGTTCACCTTTGCATTTGCGTTTTGCTGGAGAGGGCGTGTTGTCACGGGAAAAAGCGACGAACCAATCAACGAAAGAAGTTAGAATGGCTGTAGATCAAAAGGGTGGGGATGGAGTGATCCTTGGCTGTGGTTATGTTGGGTGTGCAGTTGCGAGGCAGTGGCTTACAGAGGGCCGGCGGGTATTCGGGGTTTCTCGAAACAAGGAGATCCTCGCATCGATCGAAAACCCTAACTTTGTTGGCGTGGTCGCGGAGGTAGATTCAGATTTGTGGCACACAAAGGTCCCCAGAGAGCCAGAGATCGCTCTGAATTGCGTGAGCTCGGCGGGCGGTGGAATCGAGGGCTATCGAAAGTCGTATATCGGTGGGAATGAGTCTTTGGCGAAGTGGGCGCGTTCTGCGCAACCGGGTCGCATCCTTTACACGAGCTCAACGACTGTCTATCCGTTTTCGGACGGGCGGGAGGTGCGGGAGGAAGACGCAGGGGGCGATCTGCCGGAATCAGGGCAAATCCTTCTCGACTCGGAGGAGGTGCTTCTCGGCGATTCAGCGCTTGCGGATCGCAGCGTGGTACTGCGTCTTGCCGGGATCTATGGACCTACACGCCATTACCTGTTGGATAGCTTACGGAGTGGTGCGACGGTTTTGCCGGGACGGGGTGACTACTACCTCAACCTGATCTATCTCGATGACATCGTTTCTGCGGTAGTGCGGTTTGCGAGTGACGAGGGAGTTTGTGGAAAGGCGTTCAACATATCCGACGGAAACCCATCAACCAAAGAAGAAGTGGCCTCATGGATCGCCGAGACCTTGGGACTGCCGCCGCCGGTTTTTGATCCGAACGCAGTAGGGGGTCGAAGAATGACGGTGAATCGGGCGGGGGGTCCACCAAACCGGCGCGTGCGGATTGACAAAGCACTTGCAGAGAGCTCTTGGAAGCCATCCTTTCCCGGCTTTCGCAAAGGGTATGAGGAGATTTTGAGGAGTGGAACGTAGGACGAAGGGTTGTCCGTAGGTAGTTGTTGGAGGGACGCCGGCCTCGGCGTCTTTCTTGCGCCCGGCCGGAGATGCGGACATCGGGGCCGATGTCCCTCCAGAAACCGTTTTGGGGACGAACTCAGTTTGGAGGTTACCCTTTCTCTTGAAGAGAGAAGGTTGCTCTGTCGTGCGGAGAGTGCTTTACCTCTTCCTATGAAGTATTGGTTGATGAAATCGGAGCCGGATGATTTTTCCATCGATGATTTGAAAAATGCGAAAGGAGGCGTCGAGCCGTGGGATGGCATTCGCAACTACCAAGCCCGCAATTTTATGCGGGATGAGATGGAGATCGGCGACCGGGTTCTTTATTACCACTCAAACTGTAAGGAACCAGGGGTGGTAGGGTTGGCCGAGATTGTATCTGGTCCCTACCCGGATCCAACCGCTTTTGATTCAAAGGCAAAATACTACGATCCTAAATCCGACCCGGAGAATCCCCGCTGGATTCTTGTGGACGTAAAGTTTGTCGAAAAATTCTCACGTATGGTCACCCTCGCCGAAATGCGTGAGACCAAGTCGCTCAAGGAAATGAGAATTCTTCAACGCGGAAATCGTCTCTCCATTACTCCTGTTCGGAAGAGTGAGTATGATTGGATCTTGAAGATGGCGTCTTCGTGATCATCCGGCGCATTTTCCAGAGGACTGGATTTCTCATGATGTTAGTTACAGAGGTTGGAGGAGCGTTGGACAGCAACCAGGCTTCAAAATCCTGTCTCTAGGTTAATCTGCTCAGAGCCCTTATTTCTTTTGCCTTCAGTCTAGCTAACGCCTATTGATTTCCAAGAATTCGACTAGGGGAATTCACTAGTTCTCTTGGGTGCCAAGGAAATGAATTGAGGAAATCGGCCGATTAGATGGGCAGCCTTAAAATTTCGGACAGTCTTTGTTGATATTGAGACTGATTCCCCTTTGTATTCCTGAATAGAGGAATTATGCATCGTCTGATGAGTCGCTGAAGCAGCGAAGAGCGGCTCAACATTTTGGAGCAGAGGGATTGGTTGAAAGGCAAAAGAATGGATTTAAGAAAGGCTAGTGTTAAGCTAGGGACTCTGTGGACTTTAACCACCGGGAGTCTGAGCGTGAATGGAATCATTGTTGAACCTGTGATCCCTGAGGGTGGTGTCAGTGAAAATGCGGCTTGGACTCGCTCATTTGTAGATCCATACACAGAATTTGAGATTCCAGAGGCGGGTGGCACTTCAGATGTTCCACCGTCCGATGAAGGGAATCCTGTTAATTTGTTTCCTGTCGAAGGCACTGTTCAATTAGACGCCCGGCTCTACCAAATCGGAGCTCCAGGGGCTATAATCACCTCGTCAGGAGGTATATATGATTTTAATTCACCACTGACGTTCCTAACCTATGGGGCTCCAGAATTCGACGTTTCCTCAGTTTTGTTTCAAACCTCATCTGTAGGAAGCGTGCCCGACATCGAGAGTGCTTCATTGCTCTATCGAGAAAGTGCAGATGGTCTACTTATTGAGGCACCAGCGCCCACCGGAACGGGTTTTTTGCAGTTGGGTGCTGGTCTCTTCGCCCAAACTTTTACCGCTTGGGAATGGGACCTTTCTGGCACTTCAATTTATGATTTTTTTGTTATTTTTGAGTCTGCTTCATCATCTCTCAGTCTTTGGGACCTGTCGTTGGACACGCTTGGGACTCCGACGAGCTACCTTGACGGTGTTCGTTTTGATATCACGGCGAATTCTGGATTTTCTGGCTTTTACCAAGTCCTCCACAACAAGGCGGGCGAAAGCGAACCCCGCATAGTATATCAAGTTGGAGATACTGTTGAGGTTACCGCTGTGGAAGGCTTCGAGTTTAAATTTGTGGGTTGGACGGGGGACCTGTCGGGAGACAACGAGTTCGAGACAGTTATTCTCGATGAGGATCCAACCGTTAGGGGCGTCTTTTCCCCTGAGACTTATTTTGCGTGGATGACAGACACCATTACGCCCGCGTTTATGATACCAAACCCGCCTTACAGCCAACGATCTCCTGCGAACGCCAACCCCGATGGAGATCCTTTCCCCAATATAATGGAGTATGCTTTCGGAGGGTTTCCAGAGGTGTATGACGCAGACAGGATCACTCCAAAATTAGTGGTTAATTCTGAAGGTGAGGTATTCTACGTTTTCCGGCGACAGATGGGAGCAACCGATCTCGTCTATCGAGTGCAGGTATCAACGGATTTGGTCACGTGGAACTACAACGGAGATGGGACTGGAATCGATTACACTGAGGAACAGCCAAACCCAGTGTTCAATGGAGACGGAACGGAAACGGTCACTGCCAAGATTCTCTCGCCGGATCCTGACACTGACTCCGTTTTTGTACGAATTGAGATCATTTGGACACAGTAATTTTTTGGAGGAAAAAACTGATGTTTTGCCGAAACAAAGAACACAGTGGCGAAGGATTTACTTTGATAGAGCTTTTGGTCGGAATTGCAATCATCGGCTTGCTAAGCGGAATCATTGCCGCAGGAGTAAGCTCAGCCAGAAGTAGCGCAGAGAAAGTTGAGGTTAAAGCCGGAGCTCGATCACTCATCCAAGCATATCTTCTGACGCCCCTTGAAAATAACGGCCAGTTTCTTCCGGGCTACGCGAACGTAGGCGAGATCCTTATCGTCCCTGGTGGACGCAGGCTTCATCCCGCAAGTGAAGAGGCGAAACGGTACCCATGGAGGCTTGCAGAATATATGGATGGAGGGGTGAGGGGCCTTTTTGTCTCTGATCACCTAAGGTTTTACGATGAATTTGCAAAGGAGAGCCCGTACGCTGTGAGTCTGAATCCGTCGTTTGGGATCAATTCTACTTTTGTCGGTGGGCACCAGGATGGTCGGCGCTCTGATCCAGGGTATTCACCTAGCGGGCGATTCGTAAGGGATCCAGCTCTTCCCCGCAACTTCTGGGTCCTGCGGCCGGAGGATGCACACAACCCGTCCAATCTGATCGTCTTTGCAGCATCTATCGGAGGATCTACCCCTTTTTTTGACGAACCAGTAGGATTTTTTAGAGTCACTCCCCCACAATCTCCTGGGACTGTTGCTTGGGGTTCATATGATCCTGAAATTCCAGCGAGTATGGGTCATTTATCTCTCGAGTTCGGCGGTGAAGCGGTAGTTTCTCATCTTGACGGAAGCACCGCGTTTCTAAGCGAGGAGGAAATCCGGGATATGAGGAGGTGGTCGAATCAGGCTTCTATCTACGATGATCCTAACTTTAGCAGCTGGAATCGAGACGATTAGCTCTCATAGGATAAACTCCCTAACTTGGCCAGAGATCAGGTGGAAAGGATCAGAATAGTGATTTTCAGACGTGGAGGATTGAATCCGACCAGCAGCAGTACCTTTCCTGTAAGGCGTTAAGAAAAAAGCTTGGAAAACCTCCTCATTAAGCTTGACGATCTCAACAGTTGGGATTGAGTCTCAAGAGCTTTAGACAGAATCAACATAAATATCGAAAAACAGAAGAGACATGAAAGTTCGTTTAAAGGATACCAACTGCATTTTGGTACTGGCTCTGATCCCGGTGGTCGCTAACGGATTTATTGACGTATCCTTGACAGGCGTCACTGATTACGACGAGTGGGACAACCTCACCATCAGCAATCCACAGATTGCCTCTGTTAACGCTGGTGCTGGTGACGGATTTGGATCATTTCCTGGAGACACGCCTTGGCCCGAAGCAATTGAGTCGGTCTTGACGTTTGGCACGGCAGAAAGTGACGACGATGACCCAACGGGTGATGCGGCCTTCGGGAAGATCTCTGGGAACGGTTACCCGGCTACGATTTCGATATACGGAGCACCTTTTAGTTTTATCGGTCCTCACATTCCAGCAACGCACAACGTTTTTGACACGAACTTAATTCCTGACATTGAAACGATCATTTTCCAAGTCCGGATCGGTCAAGGTAGCGATGGATGGATCGATGGCTTACCTATCTTGACTCTTAACGGCGGGGATGTTTTCGCAAACAACACGGACTACTTCTTTGAAAGAACCTTAGGTGTGGAGGACACAGGTTTCGGAGATTCGGAGATCAAAGAGTTTTCATTCATGTGGGATCTCGCCAGCTATACCGACCCTATCACAGAATATGATATTCAGTGGACAATGTCCGGAACCAGCACAACGATTTTGGCCCTTGAGTTGAACTCGGGTGATACTTTTTCTCCGACAGCCGTTCCAGAGCCTTCAGTCTTCTCCTTCTTCGCGGCAATCGGAGCGGGTGTTCTCGTTCTAACGCGTCGCCGGCGGGTCGCTTCCTAGGGGGTCTATTCACTTACCTAACTCGGAGCCCAGCCATCTAGGAGGCTGGGCTTTTTTTTGTTTTCGTCTTGGCGTTTTATCTGAGGCCTTGGGCGCTGGCCTAGGCCTCAATAATCGATCTAACCACCCGATCCAGATGGATGTGGGCCGGAGGGTAAAGGCCGTTTCGGGCAATTCTTGGGTCTAGGCGAGGGAAGCGGAAATCCTTGGGGTCCCACTGGTCCGGCCACCGTTCGGGAATTTTCGGAGGAGTGACAGAAACGGGTTTTCCTTCTCGGAAACCATTCAGTGATCCGTCTGCCGAAGGACTGTCTGTTGTCGAGCGGACCGCCGAGCAAGCCGTGTAAAGAACTTGGATTCCGTGAAATCCGGCCCCTCGAATGACTGGTTCGCCGAGTGCTCGCACTAGATCTTCGAGACGGGACCGGTCTTCTGGTCGGAACAGGTCGATTTTCGTGGCGACGAGTACGATACTGCTGAGCCTTCCCGGGAATTTGGAATCATCTACTGGAGTGAATGAGCGTCCGAGGAAGGAGGCTAGTCTTGCCCATATCGAATCAAGGCGAGCCAGAAGCTCGCCGAGAGAAGAGAGGAGCGCGTGTTGGTCTCTAAGAACGGAAGGTCCACCGGAGAGAATCCAGCCAACATCGATCGGGATGATTAGAGCGTCTGCATTCGCGATCAACTTCTCCAGGGGCCGAACGTAACATTCCTGATAGGCGTTGAATTTCGAAAGAAAATTCCTGTTTCTGTTCCCGTTTTTCAGTGGTGCAAAATCTTCGTTCTCACTGGTGGAAGATGTTTCAAAGACGCGGGAGCAGAGGCTGGCTGGCGTCGTGAGATATCGACCTCTTCGGGTAGCCTCCACCACGACTTTTGCGTAGATCTCGGCTAGGGATTCGGGACTCGCGTTCTCTGATTCAGCTTTTCTAAGTTGAGCCATCCCCTCGACCGAAGGTGGGTCAAGAGGGTCTGGGAAAAGATCGGTGACTCGATCACTCCAGGCTTGAAAATCTCCTTGGCCGAGAAAGTCGGCTAGATTCTCTCCAGGGAAGTCGATAAAATCCAAAACGAGATCACGCTTCCACGCCTTTCGGTTTTGAGCGGAGAAACGCAAAGCTGCTGGCTTCACGGTTACTTCCGGCCAAAGCGCCGCTTCAGAAGCTTCCTTTAAGATTCGGTCCAGTGGTAGCGCGGGGAAGTCGCCCGGATAAGGCACCACCTGGTGTCGAATCCACTCGTCAGTTGTCCGAAGGAACCTCGCCGGATCTTTCCTCAGGTGATCAAGAAGTGAAGCGAGAAGAACGGATTTCCCTGAATGCCTTGGGCCAACAGCGACGATCCTGCGGTATCGACTGACCTTTTTGAAGAACGGCGGCATGAGGTCGAGAGTTAGGGGCTGCT
Source organism: Verrucomicrobiota bacterium (assembly GCA_038744685.1). Lineage (NCBI taxonomy): Bacteria > Pseudomonadati > Verrucomicrobiota > Verrucomicrobiota bacterium. The sequence goes on along the minus strand of JBCDMB010000003.1, from coordinate 107,202 downwards.
GCGAATGGTTGCGAGGGATTTCTATTTGCTGGTTCGCAAATGTCCTTGTTGAATGCCTGCGGACATCGAGGCCGATGTCCCTCCATTGGTGCTTTTGAGGCTCGCACCTTTTGTAACAAATCTCCATGCTTTTCCTATGAACGACTACCTCGAATCCGTTCTGGAGATTGTCCGTCAGCGCAATCACAATGAGCCGATCTTCATTCAGGCTGTTGAAGAAGTTCTCCCTTCTCTTGAGCCAGTGCTCACAGAGTTTCCGGAAATTGAAGAGCTCAATTTGCTGGAGCGCGTCTGCGAACCGGAAAGGCAGGCGGTCTTTCGGGTGGTGTGGGCTGAAGACAGCGGAAGGGTCAATGTAAACCGTGGGTTTCGGGTCGGATTCAACAGTGCGCTCGGTCCATACAAGGGAGGCCTGCGGTTTCATCCCACGGTTAACCTTGGGGTCATCAAGTTTCTTGGGTTTGAACAGATCTTTAAAAATAGTCTGACCGGACTCTCGCTTGGAGGAGGAAAGGGAGGATCTGACTTTGATCCACGAGGTCGGTCAGACCACGAGGTGATGCGCTTTTGCCAGGGTTTCATGACGGAGTTGCATCGGCACATTGGCCAGCAGACGGATGTTCCAGCAGGAGATATCGGTGTAGGCGGTCGTGAGATCGGGTATTTGTTTGGGCAATACAAGCGTTTGACGAACCGTTATGAATTGGGGGTAATCACCGGGAAAGACGCATCCTGGGGTGGCTCTCTGGTTCGGAAAGAGGCTACTGGCTACGGATGCGTTTATTTTGCGGAGTCGATGTTGGGAGAACGCGGTGAGGGTCTGGAAGGAAAAACCGCTGTAGTCTCCGGCTCGGGAAATGTTGCCATTTATACCATCCAGAAGTTGCAGCAGAAGGGCGCAAGGGTGATTTCCTGCTCAGACTCGGGCGGTTCTGTTTACGCGCCGGCCGGAATCGACGTGGACTGTCTGCGTAGTCTGAAGGAAATCGAAAGAGGTCGACTTTCGGAGTATCCAACGGGGCGGGACGGGGTAGAGTATCGTCCTGATGAAACGGTTTGGGATTTGGAATGTGACCTTGCTTTTCCCTGCGCTACGCAAAACGAAATCTCAGAGACAGACGCAGAGACCTTGCTTGGAAACGGTTGCCAACTGGTTTGCGAAGGAGCGAATATGCCGTGTGAACCGGGTGCCATTCACCGTTTTCTCGAAGAAGGAATTCTCTTTGGACCTGCGAAGGCAGCTAATGCGGGTGGAGTAGCTGTATCTGCTCTCGAGATGCAGCAGAACGCTTCGTTGGAGCAATGGAGCTTTGCGGAAGTCGATACTCGCCTTCAAGAGATTATGAAGGGAATCCATCAGCGGTGTTTGAACTTCGGAAGTCGTTATGCGGGACCGGAAAACTACCAAGCGGGAGCGAACATTGGAGGTTTCGTGCGCTTGGTGCAGGCAATGAGAGCTTTCGGCCTAAGTTAGGGCAGTTCGCAGAAGATCTTCAACGGGCAAACACGGTTCCTCTTACAATGGGTGAAGTGCCCTCGCCGGCGCGCAGGCAATTCTTGCGAAATTTAATTACTGACCATAAAAACCGCTTCTGAAAAATCTGGGCTCCCTTTTGCGTTTTAGGGTAGGGCCAGATAGGGTAACGAGGTGAATGGAATGACTATCGAAATGGATCTGGATGTGGATAAGATCAGGGCTGAGTTTCCGATCCTTGCGCGGGAAAAGTATGGAAAGGCTTTAGTGTATTTTGATAATGCAGCGTCCACCCAAAAACCTCAAAGGGTTATCGACTCACTCAGTCAATTCTATCGCGAGGGTTACTCCAACATCCATCGGGGACTCCACTTTTTGAGCGAGGAAGCGACTGCCGCTTACGAATCGGCAAGGGAAACTGTGGCTGGTTTTCTGGGTGCGGCTTCGGCTGGCGAAATCATTTTTACAAGAAATGCGACCGAATCGGTAAACCTTGTCGCATCGAGCTTTCTGCCTTCAGTTGCCAAGCCGGGTGGGACGATTGTCCTCACTGTTATGGAGCATCACGCGAACATTGTTCCTTGGCAGATCGCTGGGGAAAAGCTGGGGTTGTCGGTTAGGCCTGTTTTGATTTCCCCCGAGGGAGAGGTGGATCTTGAAGACTTTCGAAAGGCTCTCTCCGAGGAGGCAGTAATGGCGGGGTTTTGTCATGTTTCGAATTCCCTTGGGACTATAAATCCTGCGAAGGAGATGGTCGCTCTCGCGCATGAGGTTGAAGTTCCTGTGCTGGTGGATGGTGCACAGGCTGTGCCTCATCTAGCCGTTGATGTGACCGATCTTGATTGCGACTTCTATGTTCTCTCGGGACACAAAGTGTTCGGTCCAACAGGGATCGGTGTCCTCTACGGAAAGAAAGAATTGCTCGCGAAGATGGCTCCGTACCAAGGAGGAGGCGACATGATTGAGAGAGTGTCTTTTTCTGGAACGACTTTTGCCGAGCCGCCAGCTCGGTTTGAGGCAGGAACTCCGCATATCGCTGGTGCGATCGGACTGGCGGAGGCCATTCGGTTTATTGGGGATACCGGCTACGAGAGGATGGAGCGCCAGGAGGATACCCTCTTGAAAAAAGCGACTGCTGGCCTTGAGTCTCTAACGGGAGTGCGCCTCGTCGGTGAAGCGCCTAGAAAGGTAGGGGTTGCGTCTTTCGTTGTGGATGGAGTTCATCCTCATGACTTGGCAACGTTCCTTGACCGAGATGGGGTCGCGGTTCGCGCGGGACATCACTGCACCCAACCTTTGCTTGAGCATCTTGGTCTCACTGCGACGACCCGCGCCTCCTTCGCGTTCTATAACACGGAACAGGAAGTTGATACGTTTCTTACTAGTTTAGAAAGGTCGATCGCTGTTTTACGTTAGAGCCTCTGAAACGCTGATACCTCCTGAGTTCGGTATCAGGCCAAGCTCAAGGTGCTTTCAGGTGGAAATAACCGATCCCACACGGTATCGATCCGAAGAGAACCAGTAAAATCGCGAAGATCGAATAGGAACCTACCGGAGGATAGAAAAAAGACAACGCGGCACCGAAGGCCCAAAAAGCGGCTAAAAAACTTACTGCGATCGAATTGCGAATTCTTCCGAGGACAAAAGCTGCCGCCGCCGCGACAAGACAGATGACTCCGGGAACCAATACCGAAGGAACTTGTCGAACCACACTGAAAGCGATCGTCAACCAGATCAGGGCGGCAGGAATTAAAAACTGTTTTGACTTCCAGTAGGCATGAAAGCTCGATCCCGGGCCCGCAATGTAAAGAAGGCAAACCGCACCTCCAATTACCAAAGAGGGTAGCCAGATGAAGAGTGCGGAGTTGATAGCGAAACCGTAGTATAGGCGTAAGGCTTCCGAGATCGCACACTTTGCGGCAATGAGGCAGCCAAAGCAGGAGAGGAAAAGGAGCCCGCGGAGACTGGCATCGTCCAGAGGCTCAAGAGTAAGGGGATTTGGCCGGTTCATTTTCTTGATCAAATGCATCAGGGTGAAACCCAAACCAACAGGCCAGGGTGATCCGTAGGAGAAAAGGGTAGAGCAAGACTGGTAGTCCGAAAGACAAGACAACCCCAAGAATGGTCGCAGCGAAAACGGGCACCCAGTCCAGAGCAACAAGAAGGAGAATCGGGCACACTGCCAGTAAGACTACGAGTACATACCCAAACACCGTTGTCCATAGGGTCACGCCACTTTCTTCTTCGTAGCGCAAACCACAGTAGGGACACTCACTGCGAAGACGGAACCCCCATTTTTTCATCTTGTGGGTGTCGGAAGGATCGCCCCGAAAAAGGCCCGGACCACCACACCGAGGACACAACCCTCTTAGGCACCGATTGATGACGAGTCTTCGAGCGGGGTAGTTGAAGTCCTCGACGGAACCTTCGGAGTTTTCTCTTCGAAGATCTCGTCCGATTGTGTGGTTTTGGCCCATTGGTAAAAGCAGTAGCCAAAAATGGGTAAAACGAAAACCATTCCACCTACTTTCATAAGAAGCCCGCCGAGGACCTGATCATCGATAGGGCTAAGATCAATTATCCTTGGAGCCCATTCGTAGGTTGGGTAAAGCACGGTCCCTGACATCGTGAGAACTCCAAACACCGGAAGTTGCGTGATCATGAGGATAAAAAGCATGAGAAGCCTTGCGGGGTAACTAATCGGTGGAAGAATCTTGGAGGGAGTAAACAGGTTCCAAGCTACTCCTATCGATGGTATCCAGATAGTAAGGTGTTCAAGGATATGAACCGTCTTATTGGAAAGTGCTGCCTCATAGAGTGTGGGGACATGCCAGAGACTGAAGGATAGTGTAAAAACGGCTCCCGTCAGAACCGGATGAAGAAGCGAATGGAAAATCGAGACCAGCCTTGGGTGTTTGCTCAGAAATCGATCAACCTGTTGCGGCGGCAGGCCGATAACAAAGAGCACCGGCGTAACATACATAAGGAGCAGGTGCTGGATCATATGAGCGGAGAAGAGATAGTCCTCTCCCAATTGATCGAGTGGTGAGCCCACTGCCAGGTAGGTAATCGCAAGTCCCAGATAGAATGAAATAGACCGTCCCAAGGAATACGAATCCGACTCCGAGCGGAAAGGGCCGGTCCAGAGTGCATAAAGCCAGGCAGGCAATAAAAGGCCGATCAAAAGAAACGGTTCTGTGTGCCAATGAAGAACCATATACCGAGACCCTAGTCCCACTCGAAGAATTGGTAAAGGGACTTATCGTGCGAGTAGACGATTCAGGGGTTGAGAATCCATTGATCAATGAGGTTTGGGTCGAGGCCTCCTTTTACCAGTGAAAGTTTGGAACTGGGCCGAGACCTTTGCGATTGAGTTTAGACATGATTCTTGAGAAACGGCGGGTTTTGTGGTTGGGTCTGCGAGTGGACCGTCGACGTTTTTGCAGCTTGGTAAGTGCTGGTATCTCTACCGGCACCCTCGGTTTGTGGCCGCTCCGAGCGTACAGTGCGTCCGGCGGTACCTACACCGTTCGCAGTGGAGATACCCTTTCGGGGATCGCGGCAAAGTTCGGTACTTCAGTTGACGCGATTCGTTTTGAGAACGGAATCACCGGTGATTTGATTCGGGTCGGGCAGGTGCTTCAATTGCCTGGCGATAATGTGTTGTCCGAGGTGAAACGTGTTTCAGAGCCGAAGCGAGGTGGTCTTCGGACCTGGCGGTATATTGTGGTTCACCACGCAGGAGTGGGCACAGGTAACGCACAAATCTACGACAACTACCACCGAAGAAGAGGAATGCGTAATGGATTGGCTTACCATTTTGTCATTGGCAACGGCACCAAATCGGCGGACGGAGAAATCGAAATCGGACCTCGGTGGGACCGGCAACTTCATGGCGGTCATGTAAAGTCTTCCAAGGTGAACGAGCAAGGTGTGGGAGTCTGTCTTGTCGGCAACTTTCAGTCCAGCCGTCCGACTGCTCGGCAGATCGCTTCCCTCACCGCTTTGACGGGTTACCTGCGCGATCTCATCCCGAATCGGACGAAATTTGCAGTTCACCGGGAGATTGACGGGAAGCACCACACGGTTTGTCCCGGCCGGTATTTCCCGACCGCGAGAATGCATGGACTGTTTCCTGACGAGTGGTGATTTTGCCGGAGATTAGGTAGCGGGCGACCGCTCGTCGCTACTATGGAGTCTGAAAAGACGATTTTACTGTGGTTCCGAAAAGACCTTCGAATACAGGATAACTCTGCGTTCGCACAGGCGATCGAGATGGGTTATTCGATTGTTCCGGTTTTCATTCTCGATGAGGATGCGGAAGGACAGTGGAAGCCTGGAGGAGCTTCGAAGGTTTTTCTTCACGAAGCTATTGCTTCTCTGGAAAAGGATTTAGCTGCCCTCGGGTTAGCGCTGGTAGTTCGGAAAGGTTCCAGTGATAAAATTTTGGAGGAATTACTCAAAGAAACAGCGGCAGCTGGAGTGTTCTGGAACCGACGTTACGAGCCAAGAATCATCCGTCGAGACTCCGAGATTAAGAAGCGTCTCAAGGAGGCTGGGAAAGTGGTTGAGAGCTTTAACTCTTCGTTACTGTGGGAGCCGTGGGAGGTGGCTACCCAGCAAGGAAAACCGTTCCAGGTGTTCACTCCATTTTGGAAAAATGCGGGTTCACGGTCGATGCGTGAGCCGGTTCAGGTCGATCTGGAAAACCTGCTGATCCCGAAATCTTCCCCGCGGTCAGACTCCTTGGAGTCGATGGGACTTTTACCCGAGCTCGACTGGGGAGAAAAGCTGCTGGCTCGGTGGGAGGTGAGCGAAGAAGCGGCGCACAAGAAAGCTTCGGACTTCCTCTCAGGACCAGTGAGTGCGTATGATACTGATCGGGATTTTCCCGGTATCGACGGAACCTCTAGCCTCTCTGCGTATCTTCATTGGGGCCTGATAGGTCCTCGACAAGTATGGTCTTTAGCGGTCCGCAAGGAACAGGCTCACACCCAAGGAGGTAAAACCTTTTTGTCAGAGATTGGTTGGAGAGAATTTGCTTACCACGTTCTTTATCATTTCCCGCAAACACCAGAAAGGCCACTTCGCGATAAGTACGCGGAGTTTCCGTGGGAGGTTTCGGTAGATTCTCAAAAGAAATGGGAGAGTGGCGAAACTGGGTATCCGATTGTTGATGCTGGGATGAGGCAGCTTTACAGCGAGGGTTGGATGCATAACCGGGTAAGGATGATTGTTGCGTCATTCCTGGTGAAGCACTTGCTGCAGCCATGGAACGCGGGTGCAAAGTGGTTTTGGGATTGTCTTGTGGATGCCGACCTCGCGTCCAATACCCTTGGCTGGCAGTGGAGTGGAGGTTGTGGGGCCGATGCTGCGCCTTATTTTCGTGTCTTTAATCCGATGACACAGGGAAAAAAATTCGATCCAGAAGGACTTTACGTGAAAAAATATGTCCCGGAACTGAAGCACCTCTCAAAGTCATACATTCACGAGCCATGGGAAGCCCCAGACGATGAATTGGAGAAGGCGGGCGTTGAGTTGGGAGAGACATACCCATTCCCGATGATTGAGCATAAGGAAGGAAGAGAGCGCGCCCTGGCGGCTTTTGAATTGGTAAAGGGCTGAGGTCCCGATCGCCTCCGTTTTCTCAGTCTTCCACAGGGCCTTTTTGGTCCTCTTGCGGTAATGAATACTCCCGTAAGTAACGCTAGGGAGACGGGAAGGTGGGATCCAGAATGAGGTGATCTCCTGGCCTTACCGTAAATTTTCCCGTTTCGGCTGGTGTTTCGTCATTGAGGAAGAGCTCTGCCTGAAAAGAGTCCTCAATCTCGGCTGTCCATATCCATTCACCGATTCCGGTCATTTCTAGCCGAACGCCTTTTTCCGGGGAAAGAAGCGGGTGATCCCCTCTGAGGTAAACTCCGTTTTGGATACCGACGAAAGCTGAGACAACGATTGATGCCTTTTTACCGATCGATTCAGCCTCCCTTTTTTCGGAGGAAGAAACAGCAGCAGTAGCAGACTCGTCTTTATTCGGAGAAGTCTGCCCTTCACCGTTCTTTCCCGGTTGTTTTTGCGCCTTCGAATCCAGTTCCTTTGATTCTTCTACTTTAGAGGGTTGAGATGCAGCTGCTCCCTTTGCGGGAATGGGAGAAGGCTCTTCTTCACTGAGGGTCGGCACTCCGAAAAGCTGTGAACGGCGTAAGTCGTCCAGCTTAATCTCCAGGCGTTTTACTTCCACGGATATTTGTTCCAAGCCGGTCTGGACGAGCTCGCGCTTTGCTGCGTGTGCCGAGAAGGACTGCAATTGATCCGACAACTTCTCGACGATCTTGGGGTAGTCTCGCACTTGCTCGAATTGGGCAAGAATCTCTTCCTGTAGCCTTTTCTGTTCAGCAGCTGCCTTTTGCAGCAGTGTATTCGTTTCTTCTTTTACCCGATTCAGAAGTTCTTCCGCAAAACGCTCACGAAATTCGTGATCCAAAGAGTCTTTCAGCTTCTCACCAACAAGCTGAGGAAGCCTCTCGGAGACGAGTCTGAGAGGGTTTTCACTCATTTCCTTTTCTCGCAACTCGGTCAAAATCTCCTCTGATCTCGAAAGTGCGGCGCGTAAATTCACTGCCGCTTGAGAGGCACGATTCCGACTGACGTTAAGTAGGGAAAACTGGTCTAGTAAGAATGGGATCAGAGTAAGCACCCCACCGATAGCAAGGCACAGGACGACTAGAAGAACTGTGGAAACGGAAAAAGGTTCGGGTCCGAAGAAAACGAGGGAGGCACCGAGAGCAGCTAAAAGAATGTTTCCGAATACAAAGGGTGTCTTTGGGGTTTTTCGGTATCGAATACTAGTATCGCTTGTCACGTCCCTGTTTTGGGTAAATGAACGCCGGGAAGCAATGCCCCTGTTAGCGATTTTTTGATTTCAGACGTCCTTTTCATGCAAAAATCTCGAGTTGAATTGTAAACATCCGATGAATCTTGCGGGTAGAATTCGGTTGCGGCGCGGAATGAGATGAACAAGATTTAGGTATGAAAAGAAATGCTGGCTTCACATTGGTAGAGCTTCTGACAGTGATTGGAGTGATTGCGGTTTTATCAGCAATTTCCTTTGGAATCGCTGCTGGCGTTTATCAGAGGCAGGCGCGTACAAAGGCGGCCGCAGAGTTGTCTGCCCTGGCATCTTCTCTCGAGGCCTACCGCGCAGAACATGGATCTTATCCGATCGCGACAGGCGCCAGTTGGGAAGAAAATGCAGAAACACTGTATCAGGCACTCACGGGACAAACGGATCCGAACGGCGATTCTTTCCGTGATTCCAACGGTTCTGAAACCACGAAGAGAGCGTTGGTGGATGTCTCTAAGTTTGAACTCGAGAGTCCGGAGAACGGTAACACTTTTGCCTCTGACAACAAATTTTTGGACCCGTGGGGCAATCCATATGTCTATCAGTACAACAACGACTCCTCTTCTTGGAATCGGTTCGGCTTTGTCCTATTCTCGCGGGGACAAGATGGTGACCTGACCAATCCATCGAGCGGAATCGTCGATAAGGCAGCGAATGGAAACCCCGACAATATTTACCTCAACGAATGATAGCCATGACAAAGAAATTAAACAGAAAATCCAAAGGTTTTACCCTAATTGAACTTCTTACGGTGATTGCGATCATCGGTATTCTTGCCGGGATCATCATACCGGCCGTCGGTGCAGTAAGGGAAAACGCGAAGAAGACTAAGACCAAATCTATGTTCAGCCAGTGGGTGGCTGCGGTTGAATCCTTTCGTCAGGAGTATGGTTATTACCCCCGATTTGATTTTCCGCAGACCGAAACCGGCGATTTTTTCGCTGTTTTGACCGGAGACGAAGGAGATACCACGTTCAACAAAAAGAATATTCGGCTCTACTCGTTTGCAGAAGATTCGATTGCGACGGATTCGCCTTATGGCGTTGCGGATGGAACAATTGTTGATGCGTTTGGAAATCCCAACATCTACATGGCTGTAGATAGTAATCGGGACGGCAGGATCGATGGCTTGCAAGAGGGTAACCTCACTTCACAGACCCGGGGTCGTTTGCCAACTGGGGGTCTCAGAGCGTCAGTCGTGTTTTTTTCCGAGGAAGATGACGCCAATGGCTTTCCCGAAGTCGTTAGCTGGGAGTAATCTCTGTTTTCGAGTTGCCCGCGGTGAGCCAAATCATTTTTGGTTCTGAATGAGCAACAAGTCGCGTCCCTACGTGGTGCGCAAGTCTTCGATTCACAATCGAGGCTTGTACTCGCGCCGTTTGATCGACGAAGGCGAGTATGTAATCGAATATCGAGGTGAGAAAATCACCAAGGCGGAATCGGAAAAGCGTGCGATTTCCCAGGACGCAAAAGGCAAAAAAAATGGTTCGGGTCAGGTGTATATTTTTGAGTTAAATAAGAAATACGACCTCGATGGAAATAAGCCCGGAAACGTAGCCCGTTTTGCAAACCATAGCTGCGAACCTAATTGTGAAGCGGTCAACTACCGGGGAAGGATCTGGTTTGTGGCTCTTCGGGAGATTCTTCCGGGAGAGGAATTAACTTTCGACTACGGATATGCTTTGGAAAGCGCGCTGGACCATCCTTGTAAGTGCGGCACGAAAGACTGCGTCGGATTTATCGTCAATGAGGCAGACCGGTCCAAGCTGAAGAAGATGCTGCGAAAAAAAGAGAAGAAGAAGCGGCTGCTGAAATGATGGAATCAAAGATGCGGCCAGCGACGGGTATGAGGTGCGTGGTGCAGTGAGTCTATCAGAGGATCAAGAGACAGAGGCACGAGAGAATAGGGATTCCCCGCTCACCCGGGTGCCGGATCACTCTCTCCCGCCTCGAAGGGTGCTCGTGCTAACCTCGAGTACAGGCGGTGGTCACGACATGAGAGCCCGAGCGCTCAAGGCTTGGTCCGAAACGGATGAAGGTAGCCGTTTCGGCCTTAAGGTTGAGATTCATCAAGCATTAGAGGATACTCACGGGCTTTACGATTTTGGGGTAAAGTTGTACAATCGGATTCAGCAGTTTTGGCCAAAGCTACATCACGTTTACTTTAACTTTCTCGAGCACGCATCACTGCACGACTCTGGTGACAAGATTTGGGGAAGAGACCGCTTCACTGAAAGAGTGCGTAAAGTGGAGCCTGACATTATCGTTAGTACACACGCTCACCTGAATCATGGCTTCTTTGACTTGGCAAAATGGGCTTTGCCCGGTCGGACGTTGAAGTGTGTGACTTACTGCGGAGAACTGTCGGATGGATATGGATTTAGTCGCCATTGGGTAAACCCTAAAGCTGACCTATTTATAGGAGCTGTTGAAGAGGTTTGCAATGCGGCTTCGGTTCATGGATTGGGAGACGATCGCAATTGGGTCGGAGGTTTCCTTCTTGATCCAGCGTTCTACAAGAAGCCGTTTTCGGATGAGGAGAAGGCCCGATATCTCCGTGATGAGTTTGGTTTTGACGGGGACCGTTTCGTTCTCGTGCTCGGAACCGGAGCCAACGGGGCGAACAATCACATCAGAGCATTGAATTCTCTCTACGAAGCCAAAGTCTATCCGCAGGTAGTGGCACTTTGTGGACGGAAGACCGAAACTATTGCAGAGATTCGTCGTTGGCAGGAAAATCACCCCCTACTTCCGGTTCGACCCATTCCTTATTACGAAAAGATGAGTAGATTGCTCTCTGGCGCATCGGCGGTAGTTGCCCGTTCTGGAACGGGAACGACTAGTGAGGCAATTTTGACTCGTTGTCCTTTGATATTCAACGGAGTTGGAGGAGTCATGCCGCAGGAATGTATTACGGTAAAGTACTGTCGTAAGAATGGTATCGGATCACTCCTTCAGAGGACGCACCATTTACCTACGATCATCAAAGAATGGATTCAGGAGCCTGCTAAACGGGATGAAGTCGTTGGAGCAATGAACACGGTGCGACCTGAAAAACACCCGTTGGACATTCTGAGTAAACTGAGATCCCTGGCCCCGTGATTGCCGAATCCTCCGTTCCCGACCTTGAGGTTTGTGCGGGTCTTTTTTTTCGCGGGATCCTTCCGTCTTTCGAAGATTTCATCAAATTCGACCCGGAGGCTGCACGGATACTGGGATCAAGCAAAGGCTCCATTCAGTTTACTAACTCTGCTGGCGATTCTGCCTACTTGCATGTTGAAGACGGACAGGTCCGATGGGGTAGTTCTGCGAAAGACGAGCCTGTGATTCTGATCGGACTAGGGTCAGTTGAGAACACGGTGCGTTTCATCCGTGGAGGTTTTGCGCTTCCTATCGTGTATCGAGGTTGGTCCAGGCCGATATACCTTTTTCGACTATTACGTTTGTTTCTCCGTTTCCAGTCACTTCTTAAGCCGAAAGGAAAGTCGCTTGAGGACCCTGCCTTCCGCATTTTACACGTTCGCTTGGCGCTGGCGACAGCGCTGTTCTCAATCGCCGAGATAGGGCGCGGCGATTCATGGGCTAGAACAATTTTGGAGCAGTGTCCGAATGGAACGGTAAGTTTTCTCGTCGATGGAGAGGATCTTGCAGCAACCATTGAAAAGACAGGGGATGGACTTATTCCTCGAAGAGGGCTGGAGCGTGAAATTCGAGCCGATGCAGTTGTAAAGTTTTCTTCTGCAAAAGTAGCGATGGAAATTCTTACCCGGAAGACGGACGCCCATGCAGGGGTAGCTCTCGGGTCAGTTCAAGTCGAAGGATTGATTCCATTGGCTGATGGCATTGGCCATGTTCTAGACCGGGTTGGGAGGTATCTGCCGAGCTAATGGTTGACGCGGACCTGTGCTAGAGGGTGCGGTTGTTTCTGAGTATGGTCTTTGACTCTACTGAGGTGCCTCACTTTTGCACCCGCTGGATAAGCCCGTATTTAAATATAGAGATGACAGCACGCACACCGTCTTTCCACCCAATTTTCTTTCCCTCTTCATAGGTCCTCCCGTAATAAGAAATTCCAACTTCAAAAATCCGGACTCCCAAACGAGCGGTTTTGGCGACCAACTCAGGCTCTACACCAAATCTGTTTTCTTCGATTTGAATGCGTGCGAGCACTTCACGGCGAAATAGTTTGTAGCAGCACTCCATATCGGTGAGGTTAATGTTGGTCAGCATATTACACAACATCGTGAGAAACCGATTGGCAATCATGTGCCAGTAAAACACGACTCGGTGAGGCCCCGCACCTGTGAATCTAGAACCAAAGACTACATCGGCCTTTCCTTCTTCAATCGGCCCTATCAGTCTGGGCAGCTCTGACGGGTCATACTCCAAGTCTGCGTCCTGTATCGCAATAATATCACCTGTTGCCTGGCGGAATCCTGTTCGGAGGGCCGCACCCTTACCCTCGTTTTTCCCATGATATACTTTTTTGAAAACAGGTTCTGAAAAACCTGACTCGAGAATCTCTCGAGTTCCGTCTGTAGAGCAATCATCGACAAGTATGATCTCTTTTAGAGACAAACCATCCACGGCGCAGACTTGATAAACAATTTTTCCCAAAGTGTCTTTCTCGTTAAAGATGGGAATGACTACCGAGACGGTCATGGGCAACTGTCGGACTTCTTTCTGCTCCTGATGGGCACGATTCTACAAAGAGTGTCGATGTGAGAAATTTCCATCTTCGAAGTTCTTATCTCCAGTGATTCTCCCCGTTTCGACTCATTGATCTTCAAATTCCTGTTTTCAATGGGCTATCGAGCTTTTGAGCAATCATTTTGACTGGAAATTACCACTTTTCCGAAAGCAACAATTCGAGCGGTTCGCTTCGGCTGTCTCGGGTGGACTGAATGTTTTCAATCTCAAAGCCAGCATCTCCGAGGCCATCCGGCCATGGAAATAACTGGGTATAATTGAGTCAAGAGAGTGACCCTTGGCTTTGAATTCGTGCAACTAACCGATGATTTGAAAGGGGCTCAGAGATGAAGATCAAGTGGTCAACCCATAACCAATGATTTATGCGCGCTAACCCCAGCTAGATTTCCGTCAGCAATGGCGAAAGACAACTTATGGAAGGATCGGGTGATATCTCCTGCCGCATAAACGCCAGAGATAGAAGTTTCCTGGTTGTAGGGGTCCACCGAAATAAACGGACCAAACGGTCCCTCTTCAATATCGCATCCAAGTTGTTCGGCGAGATTGTTCGACAGTGTCGTATTGGTTAGGGTGAAAAGAGTGTCGGTCTGGACGCTGCTTCCATCGGTAAGTGAGACTGCCGTCAGATGGTCACCAGCGGTTTCCAGAGAAGCGACCTTGGTATCGTTTATAACAATCCCTTGGTCCAAAACTTGTTGCCGCTCGCTGCCATCTAACGGCAGTATCTCGTTGGTGAACAGATTAACTTTACTACTCCATTCTAATAGCATTGTGGCCTGTTCCAAGGAGGAGGGTTGAGTCGCCAAGACGCCAAGCCTTTGGTCTCTTGCCTCGTATCCGTTGCAGTAAGGGCAGTGAAAGACCTGTTTCCCCCACAACTCAGGCAAACCCGGCACATCGGGAAGTCGATCCACTATGCCGAAAGACAAAATAACTCTTTTCGTAAGAAACGCCTCTCCCGTTTCAGCAAGGAGCTCAAATCCGCTTCTCTTCTTGCAAGCTTGCTTTATTTCAAGACTAGCCAGTGACACCGAAGGGTAAGCCATCAGTTCATCACGGAATTGTTGTAAGATATTTTTGGGGAGTTGGCCATCAAAGCCAACAAGTCCATGAGCCCTCGTTACAAAACGATTTCTGGATTTTCCGGTATCCAGAACTAAAACACTGCGCCTGGAGCGCGCTACTTGCATTGCAGCTGAAAGGCCGGCAAAGCTACCACCAATAACAACTACGTCAAAAGGCTCGGACATCACGAATATAGATCGACCACACTAAAATAGGCATCTTTGAAGAGGCTCCCAGGTTCAGGCGATCTTAAATTTGTTGGGTAATACTTAAAGTCTCAAAAATTCTCTCAAGTGGTATAAAAGCACCGAAATCGGTCTTTGCAGTGATTTGCCAACCGCCGGATGTAACTGGATTGCGGAGCGTTGTTGCTGAGAGAACCTGCTGTGAATTGAGAATTTGTAAGCGTGCTTCATCCATCTTTAGGATCCTCCAGGGAACCAAGAGTTCATGTCGCTCAGACTTTGATGTAGACCCGAAAGTGGTGGCCAGAGGCAGAATCGAACTGCCGACACAAGGATTTTCAGTCCTCTGCTCTACCGACTGAGCTATCTGGCCATTCCTTTGAGGAAAGCGGTGAGGATTGTCCACCCGGAGTGGGGAGGTCAACCAAAACTGCGTTCAGGTCGTCGAATTTGAAATCCGAAGATGAAGGAGTTTCTGGTCTGAGGTCAGAACTTGCACTCCATGATTTTGCGTGTTTGCTTGGAGTCCAAGACATTCCTGGAGCGTTCGGCCTTAAAACCGTTTCTTTCCTTACTCTATCAAAAAGGGAGCTCGAACCCGAGAAGGTGCTGTCAAGCCGCCCATCGGAAGACAAAGCCTTCAAGGAGAGCACCCACCTGGTTTTCGAAGGAAAGAACATCCCATCGGCGCATCCGGGTCTGTCTTTTTTTCTGTAACACCAAATTTAGGGAGGTTGCCACCGTTTCGGATCAATGGATTGATCCGGCTTCCGGAGTATCCAACACTTTTCGCTGCTACAACATCGGGAAGAATCTCTTTATTTCTCAGGCGCGATTCCTAAAAGAGCTCGCCATAGGAGGCGAAGGGTTCTCGTGGAAGACCAACGCTCAGCTCCTGCCTTTTCGTTTAGATCTGCAACGTTAAATGCACGCTTCCATTGAGAGAAAATGACCCTGTAGGCATACCAGAGCGAGTGTGTCGGATCATAGATGTGAGTCGATTCTGAGGTCACGCCATTGAACTCAAGGACAACGATGTTCTCACCGCTTCGAAAATCATCTTCGTTTGGACATTTGACGTCCATTCGGCCAAAGCAAAGCCCACTTGTTCCTTCAAAAATCTTGTTTATGGCCTTCGTTAGCGAAGGCGTGAGTAGATCCTGTCCATCGAGAAAAAGACTTCCACGGCAATGGGAGCCCAAGGTAGCTAGTTCCACCGTCTCACCTTCTTCTGGGATGGTAATGAGTCGGTGTCTGTGTGCTTTTCGAAAGTACGGGTAGGATAGGACGGCTCGAGGGTCATCGAGAATCAACTCGTCCAAAGTCCGTCGTCC
This sequence comes from Verrucomicrobiota bacterium, assembly GCA_038744685.1. Lineage (NCBI taxonomy): Bacteria > Pseudomonadati > Verrucomicrobiota > Verrucomicrobiota bacterium. The sequence goes on along the minus strand of JBCDMB010000003.1, from coordinate 91,530 downwards.
GTCTCCCAAGACTGAGGTATGAATTTTCCGGGTAATTGAGGTAACTCTACCTGTCTTCTCAGATTCAGCTTTTTCGAAAAAAACTCCAAACTCCAATCCGGGAATGAACTCCTGGGCTAGTGCCAGCTCTTCGTCTTGATTCACGACTGTCTCTAGTTCTTCTTCATTTGAGACGATTCGCACGCCGTCCCCTCGTTCGCCAAAGTCAGGTTTGAGGACAAGCGGAAACGGTGAAGAGAGTGTCTGTTGGAATGCTCGGATATCTTCCACCTTCTTTTCGACTTCCGAGTTCGTCGATAGGGCGAGTGTCTTCGCAACCTGACCAGCTCCCTTTCGTAGTTCACGGTCGATCACGGTTTTGGATTCAAAGGCGATACCTCCCGCTTCCATTGCCGGATTGGAGGCAGTAAAAAGAGAAGGGCGCCGGAAGCGAATCCCGAGCCAGATCACCCAAAGAACCACAGGAGGGTAAAAAATCCAACGCGGCCAGAATTCCCATCTGACCTTGCGTTTCCATCGTCCGTAAATGAGACGCCTCCCCCTGTGGGTAAACAGGGGAACTACATACCTGAGAAGGAAGGCGATAAAGAGAATTAGGCCGATTAACCCGGGGAGAGCCCATTCCTCGAAGTGGGAAAAAAACTGAAGGATAGGATTTCCGAGCAGGGTTGCCAGACCGACCAAAAGTGGGGTCCAGATTGCAGTTGCAATGAAGAAGTAAAAGAGGAACTTGGCGGTGTCGGCGTGAGCTGTTCCTGCTGCAAAGTAGATAGGCAGTCGGGTTCCGGGGATAAAGCGACTCGTGATGATTACTGTAGCTCCCCGCCTTTCGAACCAGGTCGTTGCGAACGCAAGCCTTTCTTCGGTCAAGAAGTAACGGAGAGGGGCGCGACGGACCGCCTTGGCTCCAAACCATCGACCCAAATAGAAGATAATGAGGTCGCCGACGAAGATACCTATGAAACAAGCAGAAACCGCAACCCAAAACGGAATCGTGCCGGCGGCAGCGAGGATTCCGGCGATGATACAGGTGAAGTCTTCAGTAACAAACGTTGCCAGGATAATGATGAGAGATAAGAAGAGGAGTCCTCCACGGGTAGTAGCGATCGCGGTTTGAGCGCTTCCGCTGTCTACTGCCTGTAATAGACGTTCTGGCGATGCTTCTCCGCGAACTTTGGCGATACCTGACTCTGACCGGCGAGCAAAATCCTCGATGTGATGAGCGACTTCTCCTGCCTTTTGGACAAGAACAATGTGTCCACCGGAAATGGTTTTGCTCTCACTGTGAGGAATAATGCGATGGTGCTCCTTGGCTGCGGCGAGAGGGACAAAGGCGTCGTTCTTTCCATGAAGGATGAGGGTGGGCACGTCGACTGCCTCCATTATTTCCCGGAGGGGACGTTGATCCGCGTCCGCGAAACTGCGGGCGTAGTCAGAATTGAGAATGGCGTTGTCGAGATATCCAAAGTGGGGTGTGAGCTCTTCGATTAGGACGAGAAGTGCGTACTGCAGCTTGTGAAGGGCGTGGTTGAGCGTGTAGTTCCCAAGGAGCTCAAGTTCCTGCACCCCAATCGACGAGAGGAGAACAAGACTTTGGACCGACTCTGGATATTGATCGATTAACTGAAGAGCCGGCCCACCACCGCGGCTATAGGCAACGACGTTTACGGAAGAGAGACCCAGGTGTTCAAGCAGTTGATGAAGGTAATCGGCGTCCGCGAGAAAAGAACCATCGGACACATCGACGGTAGAGTGCCCGTGCCCTGGGAGATCAGGTGCAATGATACGAAAGTCGTTGGGTAGTTCTTTCACCAGATTGTTGAAAACGGACGACCCGACTGGACTGCCATGAACCAAAAGAAGGGGGATTCCATCCGGAGGACCGTAGTCGAGATAGGTGATTCCCATTTCCTTCCCACTATCTTTTCCAAAACCTCTTGCGGTAAAGAGCTGCTGAGATTCTGCCGGCTCTACCTCTACGGGAGAAAGACTTCTCTTTAGGTGGGAAACAATAAGAAGGAAGGCGTAGGCGATGAGCAAAAGATAAAGCCACCGCCGGAAATTGGTTATCGATTTTCGATTCACTTCAGTCAGTTAGAGTATTTTGCGTCGCAAACGGACTTCTGATGGGGCCAAAAACTGGGTGGTGGTCGGATCGAAAAACTGGTGCCTCATCACAACCTCGGATGTTCCAACTTTGACCGTGCAGAGTGAACGGGTGGTGGCATCCTCGCGGACCATGGCAGGTCCGAATGCAGGATTCGAGTGGTCAAAGATGGAGTGGAAATCAAGAAGCTCATGGAGCTTAGGATCACCGACCGAGAGGTCTTGGTACAGCTTCCGGCGGTGCGCGATAACCGAGCCACTCTCGAAGGAGGAGGTTGTGAGAGGTTGTCGAAAATCGAATAATTTCTGGTAGGATAGTCTCTGTCCATCCCATGCCATACTTGTATCTTCCGCTGGGCGATCTCCGGACATGAGGAGAAGGAGGAATGGGCGGAAGGCGCCCTTCGCAACCGTGCTTTCAATGGCATCGGCGGCATCGTCGATTCGTTTGCTGCCCACTGCCACTAATGGCAATACGCCACGACTGGTGAAATTGCTGGTGGCGGGTTCTACTTCCTTTTCGGGGCTTCCCACGTCTTTTTCGTAGGGATTCAAGACAGCTGCGACCAAACCGTACTCGTTTGCGCAAATCCACGTTCCTCCTCCTTTCGGATCGTGGGGTGCAAGGTATCTCGGCATGTGAGCAGGCTCTGAAAGGCTCGGGGGCAGCTCGGTCTCACGACTTACCTGCTCATCACGATTGAAAAGGAGGTAACGAAAACTGTCCCCGCTCATCCATGTAGCCGTGCACATAGGGATCCCCCTTTCTTGGCCTAGGAAGACGAATTACTCTTCTCTTCGAGCGTTTTGCGATAGGAAAGAGTGGAAGGCGCTACTCCAAAATCGGATGGAATATCAGATCCGTTTCTGCGGGCTGTCATAGCGATGAGAGCAAAATGATGGATCGAGTGGCTGAGGCTGAAAAATAATTCTCTTTCCAGGGTTGAAGAAATCGTCTTTGGGGGATCTTCAGCGGACACTCGAAGTTGCAAGGATTCGGATAGATCGGTTTCAGACCACTTCGCATCAGTCATTTGGTCTCGGATGTCTCTGATTCGTTCTAGGGCTCGGCTGATGTGAACTTCGGTATCCGCATCTCTCTCGCGGGAGTGGTAGTCGATGAGTCCAGCGGAAACACCTGCAAGGAGAGAGTCGTAGTGATCGAGCACATGGCGGACATGAGCACCGATACTTGAAGGAAAAACAGGAGGTTCTTTAGCAGAATAAATCTCGGGAGAAAAGGTCTCCAGAAGAGCAGCGCATTGACTGAGTAGAGAGAGGTTTGCAGAAACGGGAGGCGTCAGCGCGCTTTGGTTCACAACAGTATATTCTGGTTTTTCAATTGGTTGTTCGGGGTCGATTCGTTACCTTGACTGCAGGAAAGGCGAGGAATGGATACATGGCGAATGTAAAAAGAGGTTTTGGAGGATGTCCTATTCGGAGGGTTTGTTTGGAACTCTTCCGACAATGATCCCAGATTTTTTTCACTTGTTGCTCAACGAAACGCAATGCACCTCTAATCGAAGGCGAGGGCGTAAGTTGATTGGCCAAATCTTTTGCTTTGAAGGGAACTAGACGGAAGGTTGCATCAGGACAGGAAAGGGGCAATATTTGAGTGATGGAAGCGCCTCCCCTTGAAAAATCGCAGGTGGCGTGGGCGAGAAATCAGCTCACCGCGTTGTCACGTAGTATTGGGTCCGTAATTCGGGGAAAGGAGCAAGTGATCGAGCAGGTGTTAGTCTGCGTGGTAGCTGGAGGGCACCTTCTAGTTGAAGATCGGCCCGGTGTGGGCAAGACGACACTCGCTTACTGTCTTGCGCGGTCTCTCAACGGAGTTTTTTCGAGAATTCAGTTCACGAGCGACCTCCTTCCTTCCGATGTGTTGGGGGTGTCAGTCTTTGATGAAAAATCCCGGGAGTTTGTCTTTCGAAAGGGACCGATTTTTGCGAATATTGTTCTTGCCGACGAGATAAACCGAACGACCCCGAAAACCCAGTCCAGTTTGCTGGAGGTAATGGACCGATCTCGGGTGTCGATCGACGGGTCCACCTTCGAAGTGGGAAGCCCGTTTTTGGTGTTCGCGACCCAGAATCCGGTCGAGTTTGAGGGAACTTTCCCGCTTCCCGAAAGCCAGATGGACCGCTTTTCGATGAGGATATCTGTCGGCTACGCAGATTACGACGCGGAACTGGATATCCTGCGGGATCCTAACATGGCGTATGATGACCTTCGTATTGAACCAGTCATGACGACCGATGATTTATTGAAGATTCAAAAGATGGCATCCCAGGTTTATCTGGAGGAATCCGTGCAGCATTACCTGCTTAAAATCGTTCAAGCCACTCGAACTGAGGCAGGGTTTCGTTCTGGAGTGAGCACTCGCGGACTTCTCTCTTTAAAACGTGCGGTTCAGGCTCGGGCGATCTGTCAGGGAAGGGATTTTGTTACTCCGGACGATGTGTTTTTCTCGACGCTGCCCGTGCTGGTCCACCGTTTGGTTCCTCGTTCGGCTTCTACGGATACAATTGAGGAGAGGAAGACTGTCCAAGGAATTCTCCGAAGGGTCATTGAAGAAATTCCAGCACCTTGAGGCGGTAGGAACTGTGAAAGGTTCTTTTCGAAATTCTGAGCGACCTACCGAGGGTGAGTTGCGGTCGGCCAGTCCGCGCTACACGGGTGACGATTCGTTTCCCAAACTGCTGGGATTTGCATGGTGGAAAAGGTTGTTGTTCCTTTTCGTTCCTCCCAAACGACAGCGAAATAGGCCGACGGTTTCCGGTTGGCTCCTTGTATTGATTGCAATTGGGATTGGTGTGGCTGCTTACAACACCGCAAGTAATATTCTCTTTCTTGTTCTCTCTTTCGTTTTCGCTCTCTTGATTGTGAATGGCTTTCTTTCGGTCGTTAATTTTCAAAAGTTGCAATGGGAATTGCGTTTGCCCTCAGAGTGTCGTGCGGGGGAGCCTATTTCAGCCTCTCTCTTGATTCGGAACGGGAAAGTCTGGTATTCGAGCCGGGCGATATGGTTCGTTCTGAGAGTTGGCAACGAGCCGATTCAGCGAATATTTTTGCGGGAGAGGATTGAGGCGGGTCGGGAGGTGTCCGTTGATTTCTCTTTCCAGGTGCAAAAACGGGGAATAGAAACGGTCCAGGTAGAGGGTCCGGAATCGACGTTTCCTTTCGGATTTTTGCGAAAACAAACTGGGTCCTTTGTGACCGAGGATTTCCTTGTTTGGCCCGCACTGGAGTCGCGGTCGAGTAGGATCCCACTTCCCCGGCGGACTACTCTTGCCGGAGGGGCCCACCAAAAGGTGGGATCCGGAACGGATTTGCTTCATTTGCGAGACTACTCGAAGGGCGATCCGCTTCGCCAGATCCACTGGAAGGCGACAGCGCGCACGGGTAAGCTGATGGTCCGGCAGCTAGCGGACGATGGAACAGGATCTTTCGTTCTCCATGTGGACTGTAGCGAGACCCTTTGGACCAATCAGGCACTCTTTGAAAAATTTCTTTCAAAAGTATCTTCCATTGCAGGAAGTCTTTTCGTTCAGGATCGTTTGAGCGGTTACTCGTTTAACCGGGAGGGTGTAAAGTCAGTTCGGCATTTGGCAGATTTGCACGATCTAAACGACAAGCTCGCGCTTGCTGATTTGTTCACCGGACATGCAGGAAGAGGGACCAGTCGTGGGAATCTGATTCGCTTCCTTCCGACTCAGGACGGAAACGTGGGGTTAGAACTAACTGGATGACTAGCGACGTTGTCCAGTTACATCGACTCAAATGGTTCGCCGGTCAGGCGTTGGCACTTCTCTCGCTATGGACTGTGGCGGCCTTAGATATGGCTCAGGGAGTGGTCTTGGGTATTGTATTTTTGGTGACGTTTGTAGTTACTGTTGCACCGAGACTGCCGGGAATGATCCCCGTTTTCCTGCGCAGACTGGCGACTCCGGTTCTTATTCTTGTCTTCATTGTCGATTTGGTGACAAGTGGTCAGGATCTTATCCCTCCTCTCATCCGCCTGTTGATGGCCCTCCTCCTTCTGCGGCTGGTCATCCCAAGAGGGAACAGGGAAGATTTGCAGCTAATTCTACTCGCTATGTTTCTAGCGGTGGTTTCCGGGGTGTTCACCTTGTCGATGCTTTTCGCACTTCAGGCATTTTTGTTTTCCATACTCTCGATCGGTATCCTTTACCTGGTAAACCTGTTAGAATCCACCGAAGAAAAGCAGACTTCGGAGAAAATCTGGGACACTTTTAATTGGAGGGAGTTTATCGTTTTCGTCAGGCATTCATTGAGTGGAGGCCTGTTTCGGTCACTAGCGATTCTTTTGGTCCTGTTGGTGGCCACAACCGGAATCCTCTTTGTTTCAATTCCACGGGTGTATTTGGATCAGGCGATTCCGTTCTTGCGACTGCAGCAACAAGGGATGAGTGGATTCAACGATACGGTGCGGTTTGGAGAGGTCACCCGCATACAGCAAGACGACGGTGTAGCTCTGCGGATTGACGTTCCCGGATTGTCGTCGATTCCTGCAGAGCCGTATTGGAGAATGTTGATCCTGGATCGCTACGACCGCGGATCTTTTGCAAATAGTCTATTTCTTACGTCCCGCGGAACGCGGATGCTTCCTCAAGTGAATCGTCTCTCTCCTTATCCGAGTCGCTGGTTTGCGGGTGCTGAAAATTCGCCGGAAACTTGGACTTTCTACATGGAGGGTGGCGTAAGCCGCTACCTACCGATTCTTGGTCCGTTCCGGGAAATGGCCTTTCAGGGTCGCCAGCCTCTCCAAGCAAATCCTGGGCTAATGGTCTTTCGTATCCCTGAAGCAACGACCTCCGTTTTCTCGTTTCAGATTGAGGATTTTTTGGTTGATCGGTTTTTGCCGGCAGGGAAAGACGATGTGCCACTTACAACCGGAGAAGTGCCGTCAGGGCGATCGGCACTCAATCGGTATCCATACACCACCTTGTCTCTTCCGATGCAGGTCGAGGAGAGGGCTTATTTGGAGGAAGTGGCCGGTTCGATTACAGAAGGAATAGAAGATCCCATTGAAAAGGCTGAACGAATAATGGCCTATTTGAGAGGTCGGCATTCGTATACACTTTCACCGGGAAGTTTTGGTGAGGGTGATCCAGTGGTGCAGTGGATACAGGAGGAGCGGGACGGGCATTGTGAGTTGTTTGCAGGTGCCTTTACCTTGCTTGGAAGGGCGGCAGGAATTCCTACGAGAATGGTTGTTGGATTCAGTGGCGGTTCATGGAATTCCTACGAGGATTATTTTGTCGTCCGCAATCGAAACGCTCATGCCTGGGCAGAAGTGTTTGACGGGACAAACTGGGTACGGTTTGACCCGACGCCTGGTGGATGGAATGCCAGTGGATTTACTGCGGCGGCGGTTGGAGAAACGGGGTTTTTCCAAGAGGCTGATTTTCAGGCTTGGATCGATAGTCTCCGAGTCATGTGGTATCGGCGAGTCATCAATTTTGACGAATCAACTCAGCAAGAGATGGTGAGCGGGATTTCAGCCCTTGTAAAAGAAATGGGTGTTGTGCTGAAGGATTGGGTTTCCGGGAGTTGGAGATTCGTGAGCAATTGGGCGAAAGAGTTTGGAGTTGCCTTGAGAGAGTCGGTCGTCGCTTGGGCAGTTCTTCTTGGAGTTACGTTGCTAGTCGTTTTTCTAGCTTGGTTTCTCTCGTTCGGGCCTGGAGCGAAGTGGCTTCGTTATCGGCCTGGTCGAGGCCTTGCACCGTTGAGGCAAAAGGCAGGCAGAGAGATCAAAAGGCTGGAACGTTCCAAAACGGAAGACGTTTTCGGGATTAAGATGAAGCTCATGGAACGTCTTATGGAAGTTCGTTTTGGGCGTTCACCAGAAACGAATGCGGCAATCCGGCTCTTTAGGGAGGTCAGAAGCTTTGTCCGAGGTAAGGAGGCGAAGTGGTAGTGCCTCTCTTGATCTCTCCATAAGAGGTCGGGTTTAAGCGATCTTCGTCTGTTGCGAGGAGCATTCGTTTGACAGTAGTCTATCAGTCATGTTTCCTTAAATCTATGTGGAGGAAAATTGCAGCAGTCACTCTTTCATCGACTCTGCTGTTTCTTTCATTGTCTCAAGGGCTGGATGTAGGAGGTCTTTTGGCGGCTTTGGAAAAAGAGCAGTGTTGCTGCACCGAGACAGCCTCTGCGGATTCTTGCTGTTCGAATTCTGAGATGTGTTCGAATAGCGGATCCGCTTGTTTTTGTCCGGTTAGCTCACTCTATTTTCTGGCCTTGGATGTGAGGATGACGACTGAGTTTTGCCTCGAATCGATGTTGGCCAACGATTCAGAACAGGGTTGGTTGCGACTGGAGTGTCCTCCCGGGCCTCCACCCAGACTTTCGTAGAGAACTGTTTTCTGTGTCGGATAGATTCCGTCACATCGCAAAAATTTTTACGAAAGGTATAACTAATGAAGTTTATTTTTATTTCTGTTCATCTAGTGATTGGGCTCACAGCATCGGTCTTCGCACTTGATTGCGAGTCTTGCGAGACCTGCAACGGTTGTCTACCGAGTGCTTGCGAATGCCCAATTTGCGGTGGTTGTCAGTAGGTTTTCTCTGACTCTAATCGATTGATTGTTCGGGCGCACACCTTTCGTGGTGTGCGCCCTTTTTTGATCGTAGAATCTCTTGGAATCGGGTTTCGTGGTGGAAGGTTTTACACCAATAAAATTCGGTATTAGTGGATGAAAAAAGTCTTTTTGGATCCCTCTGAATTGGTCGATGTGGTTGCCGAGTTTCGCCGCACGGTTGAGCTCAAAATAAAGGAGCCGTGGAGCGGACTCTGCGGTTTCGACGGATTTATAGACACGTTTATCGAGGTTGAAAAACCGGATACGATGGCAGAGTTTGGTTCGAAGGTATTGGAGGCAGCAGGAATTGCTACTTCATTCACCGTCCAAAATCACGGCGATCGATTCGGGGGAAATGGGCCGCTACTCTCTTCGGCTCTTCACTCATTTCTCGGAAAACAAACAGAGATCACCTATGTTGGTGCTCTGGGAAATCAGGAGATTCTGCCGGTTTTTCGAGAGGCCATGGATGATAAGATGAAGCAAATGATATCGCTGGCCGATCCTGCTCACAGCGATTGCCTTGAGTTTCGTGATGGAAAAGTGATGTTGAGTGATCTGCGTTTTTGTTCAGACATCCACTGGGAGCGTTTAATTGAACGGATGGGTTTAGACGAGCTGGACAAGGAGCTGAGAACGATAGACTTTATTGGTGCGGTCAATTGGGGAAAGCTGGTTAACGTAGGAACGATTTGGAGGGGGCTCGCAGAGCGCTTGGCAGCAGTGGGTCGAAAAGTGAAAGAGGTCTCTTTTTTCATGGATTTGGCGGAGTTCGATCAAAGGCCGTTTGAGGATCAAAGCAGTTTGGTCGATTTGGTGGGGGAAATTACAAATCAGTGCCACACGATCCTCAGTTTGAATCTCAAAGAGGCTTGGCAGATGGCGGCGATTTTTGGCGCTTCTTTCAAGGGAGATAGAGAGCCCAGCACAGTAGCCGATCTATCCCTATTCTTGCGGGAGAGAATTAAGGTGGATCGTATTGTTGTCCATCCTAACGATGGTGCTGCAAGTGCAGGAGAGGAAGGAGCTGTATATGTGCCCGGTCCTTTTGTTGAAAAGCCTCTCGTTTCAACCGGAGCGGGGGATACGTTTGGTGCTGGAGTGATGGGATCTCACTTGCTTGGGCTTAGTGATCCGGCTGTTTTGGCGTGCGGGGTTTGCGCTAGTGGGTACTACGTTCGGACTGGAAAATTCCCATCATTGGGACAAGTTCTGGACCTTGCGGAGAGGTGGGTAAAAGGGACTCTCCTCGAGCGGTTGTGAGCCGACTAGAAAGTCCAAGGAATAGGTTCAGGTGCGTATCCAGTTTCCCAAGGCTGAGCCGAGAGCGACTCCGAAAAGACAGAGGACAACCGTGCCGACAGCCGCAAGGACAGCTGCACCTGTTCTCCCATTTTGCAGCAAGGTGATGGTTTCGAGACTGAAAGTCGAAAACGTGGTGTACCCCCCAAAGAATCCAATTAGCAAGAAATGGCGGAAAAAAGGTTGATTCTCAAACGAGGTTCCGACGGCGTAAGCGGCTCCCACGCCGATAAGGAAAGAGCCGCTGACATTGCATAGCATTGTCCCCAAAGGAAGTCCGTGCTTCTCCTCAAAAAAATTGGCCACACCGAGACTGATCAGATAGCGGGAGCAAGCACCGAGTCCCCCTCCTATAAAAATGGCAACCAGATGGACGAACATTGAGGGTGAAACTCAGCGGTACATACCTTTAAGTCGACTCTGTATTCGGGTGATGAGCCAAAAGGCTGATCCGAAGATGAGGATAGTCCAAAGAAGGATTGTCAGGTTGGCGATGTGCGGCGAGATTTCGATTCCCGCATTGCTCAGTGGTTGAATAATTTTCTCTCTACCATACCAAGCAAAAGCGAGTCCCACGAGTGCTGGAAGACCCAGACCCACGATCTTTCGGAAAACGAGCCGCCGAGCTAAAGCGGACGGTGTATAGCCGAGGAAATAGAGTTTCTCAATTCGGCTTCGGTGGTCGGAGATTGAAGTTTCGATGTCTGCGAGAAAGAGAAGCAAGTTGAGAAGGAGGATAATCACTCCTGCCGAACCGAAGGCAACTAGGCATAGATCAAGAAGCATCCTTAGACGGGCGGTCTCTCGGGTGTCGCGTCCAGCCCTAAGACGATTGTCTTCGAGGAGTCGGTGAAACTCTGCGGAATCCGGATTGGTCAGGGCAATCGCAGCGCGTCCATACGTTTCGTTCGAACCTCTTCCGAACCGTTGGTTTGCGTAGGCGAGGAATGAAAGGGGCACAACGATCGACTCTATCCGATCACTAAAACCCGCTATAGATGCTGTGAACACTTCTGGCGAGCCGCCGGAAGTGGGATAGCAGAGTAGAGAGAAGCGGACTCTTTTTGCGGTCTCCTCAGAGACAGGTGGCAAGCCTTTGCCAGGTGCGAACCCGAAATTGTAAAGATTGAGGAATTGGCGAGGGATTAGGATCGGAACAAGAGCGTCTCCCTCCTGCCATTGCCATTCGGCAACCTCTGGGACGAAAAGTTCCAGCGGGACGGCTTCCAGAAAGATCTCACTGTATATCGTGGGAAACACACCCCCACCGATTTGCACGGCCGCGGCAAAGTCGTTTCGGTAAACGGGTTCTGCAAAGGCTATTCCATCCACGGCACGAATTTTATCAAGAAGCCTCATGTCGATCTCAGAGTCGGAGAGGCCAATGCTATCGGTTAGCCGTACCTCTTTGTTGAGAAAAACCAGATCGTCGCGAAACCAATCTTTACCCTCGTAAAGAAGAGTGCGGAAATCGAGAAAGCTCTGAAAGGAAGCGACTATGAGGATCCACCCAATTAAGGCTGCAATTCCGAGTCCGAATTGGCTTACCCATCTCGAGCGGTTGGGTCGCGGTAGTAGCGAGGGCCGATCCATTTCATGAGATGGACTCACTTCGCTCTCCCCAGTCTGGCAGGTTTTCGGTGTAACTTCATATTCGATACACGTTCTCTGCCCCCGATTGGTTATCGGCCGTTTGCTGGGCGAGTAGCCAACCAGCACCGCGTTCGTTACAGACTCTTTGAACAAGTTTCAGAGCAGATTCAGCTGAAGCAGGATCGAGGTGGCTGACGGGTTCATCGAGGAATATCCAACGAAAAGGAGTCGCGAGGGCGCGAAGGATAGCAACCCGTTGGCGTTGCCCCTGCGACCAGGTTTCTGGTGGGCGATCGAGTAGTGTAGCGATTCCCAGCTCGCCGGCCCAAGACGAGAGAGTCTCGGATGTTACATTTTTCTCCCGGTATGGAGCGTATGCGAGGTTTGTCCATCCGCTTTCGGTTTCAAAGAGTTGAAAATCCTGAGAGACAAACGCGAGTTTTGTCGCTCGTAGTTTTGCCATTTCGGTCGGGCTCAACCGAAAGGCGTTTTCTGAGCCATACAAAAGAGATCCTGAATACTTTTTCTCGATCCCGTAGAGGATCCGCAACAGAGTCGACTTCCCTGCACCTGAAGGCCCCCAGATCATAGTGGACTGGCCCTCCGTCAAAACTAGCGAGTGACCCCAGATTTCCGAGGCCTCGACCGCTCGATCTGAAAGGTAGTCCGGTGAGATCTTTTCCAAAGACAGGTTCATTGAAACAAATGTAGCGGTTGTGTTACCCACTATCCCGCGTTTTTTATCGCATTGAAAGAGGGAGGGTATCCTGTTTCAACTTTTTCGTGGAAGGCCGAGGAGTAAAGCCATTGACATCAAAGGAGACCTTTTTTGGACAGCCCTTTTTCGTCGGCGTTTTTTTTACGGTCATTGTGCTGCTATCTTTTTGGTGGATCTGGCGAGCCGAAATGAAGGAAACTGTAGATGAAGCTGGATCGATGGTTGATCTACAGCGAGTTAGACTGGATCTGGATCTCTTCGCTGTGGTAGAGAATTTAAGGCAAATCGAGTTTCTTTCGACCGCTTCGCTTTCTTCGGACGAGTTCCGCAATGCTATTCTATCGATTGTGTCCAAAGATCAGCGAATCCGCAGTGTCCGTGTGTTGGACCGTTCCGGAGAGGAACTGCTACTCGCTCAGTCCGGTCCTGAAAACCGAGAGTTAGAAGAGGCCGCTCTCGATACAGGTTCGGGGGGAGGTTCCTCTCTGGATAAAGAGTTTCTCGAAGAGCTAAGGGAGTTGCCCGAGAACGAGATTCTGGTCTCGGAGTTTTCAACTGTCGAAGTAGCAGGTAGTCGTGAGCCCACTGTGTTTATTGGGACGGGATTGTTTTTTCCCTCTGGAGCACGGGCGGGTTATCTAGTGGCGGATTTATTCGCTGATCATTTGCTCGACAACATGATTGGCGGAAGTCTCGAGCAAGAGCCGGATCTATTTATCGTCTCTCCTGACGGACAATGGATTTACGATTCGCGGGGCGACGACCCATGGGCCGTTTTGCTTTCTAAGGAGCAAAGTACCTGGATTGTCGATGAGTTCCCTGAAGTTTGGCGTTCGATGATTACTACAGGCGAGGGTGCCCACTCTGGAAACGAGGTTTGGGTTTTTCGTGATCACGTACCTCTGGAAACAGCTCTGGATCAGGGCCTGGGTGTTCTCACTCCTGGTGAGGACCCGGTAGAAGGTATCAGCGCAAGGCCGTTTTTCATTTTGAAGAAAATCAGTTCGGGTCCGGCATGGCGAGAGACTTGGATGGCCTTGATACCCATCTTAGTCATTTTCGCGCTGGCTTTGGCCTTGATCATTCCCGCGTTGTTGCGGAAGCGGGAAGCACTTGAGCTGAGTGAACAATCGGCACGCGACCTCCGGGAGGCAGGATTGAGAACGAGGATGGCCATGGAGGCTGCGCGTATATCGGAGTGGCGTATTGATCTGGATCGAGAGATCGTCGAAACAGACAAACGGATGATGGGCATGCTACTTCTAGGCCCGGGGGAATCGATTCACACGGTCAAAGACTGGGAGAATAGGATCCATCCTAACGACAGGCGAAAGCTACTCGACCAGCTCGAGCCCTTGTGGAAGGAAGGGATGGGAACTTTCAGTGTACGACATCGTATGAGGCGAGGAGATGATACGTGGGGTTGGTATCGCTTTCGCGGCGCGGTTCGAAAAGATGAGATTGAAGCGGAGAAGTTTATTTTGGGGGCTTACATTGACCTTACGGACGGAGTTCTTCGGGAAGCAGAGCTGCACAGGTTGGAGATGGCGACTCGCCAGTCGCTATCCGGTATCGCGATTCTTGACCGGGAGGGGGTTCTAGAATGGGCAAATCCTTCCTTTCAAGGGCGGGCTGAGCGGCGCAGCATGGATTTAAATGGGCGAAAGATTTGGGACTTATTACCCCTGACCTTTGATGCGATTGATCAAGAGAAAGAGGTGGTTCAAAATGCGATTCTTAAGGGTGAAGAGTTCAGCTTAACGATTTCAGTTCACCTTCCCGGTGAGGACTCCTCATGGCGGCGTATTACGGGAAATCCGGTCCTTGATGAAGGAGGAGTTCCGGCAAATTTCGTTGTTATCGAAACAGATATTTCACGGGAGAAAAGGGCAGAGGCTGACCTACGTAAGAGTGAGTCTCTTCTCATGGAGAGTCAGCGTCTCGCTGAAATTGGCTCTTGGGAAATGGATCTTCAAGAAGGCAGCCTCTATTGGTCGAACGAAACCTATCGGATTTTTGGAGTGAATCCGGATCAGGTTCCGGACGTTACGATGACTCTGGGGTTCTTCCAGGAGAATGATGCAACCGAAATTCGAAAACTGATCGATCAAGCAGTCGAATCTGGTCAGCAGTTTGAAGGTGAGTACGAGGTAAAGGGGAGCGATCGCCGGGAAAAGTGGGTTTTTCTAAGGGGCTTGGCTCTCCGTGAGGGTGGGGTCACCTCAAAGGTTTTTGGCGTCATTCAGGATATTTCGAGTCGGAAGGACTATGAGGCAGCGTTGCTTCGTTCTAAGGAGGAGGCCGAAAGGCTCAACGATCAGCTCGCTGAAGCATTGGATAAGGCTCGTGAGAGCGAGAAGAAGGCGGAGGAAGCAAGTGACGCAAAAAGTGCATTCCTCTCAATGGTAAGTCATGAGATTCGTAACCCATTGAACGGGGTAATCGGGATGACGGCTCTGCTTCGCGAGACTGATCTTGACCACTCGCAAGAGGACTATGTGGAAACGATCCATAACTCGGGCTCAACTCTTCTCATGCTGCTGGACGATATTCTCGATTTTTCACGTCTTGAACACGGTAAAATTGAGTTCGAGCAAAACAGGTTCTCCATTGAGATAGCGGTGGAAGAGTCTGTGGCGCTTTTTTCAACTATTCTGGCCCAGAAAGATCTGGACTACTCACTTTGGATTGATCCTGAAGTCCCCGAATTCGTTGTCGGAGATATCACTCGGATAAAGCAAATTCTTTTCAATTTAATTGGAAACGCAGTTAAGTTCACAGAGACTGGATCGATCACCGTAGAGGTGGGCTTGAGGGAGCGGTTGCCGAACGATCGGTGTCTAATTCATTTCACCGTAACCGACACCGGGATCGGCATTCCGAAAGATCGGCAAGACCGCGTTTTTCAGACATTCAGCCAAGTAGATGCATCTATCTCTCGGAAGTTTGGGGGGAGTGGTCTAGGGCTAGCGATAACGAAAGAACTGTCTCAGAGAATGGGTGGTGACACTCGGTGCGAAAGCGAAAAGGGTAAGGGATCGACTTTCGAGGTAGTTTTGCCTTTCCCAGCGTTTTTCGAAAAGGAAGGATTTCATGAGAGTAGGCTGGGAGGCGAGGCGATTTGTTTCTTCGACCTGCCGACTCGGCGTAAACATTTCAAATCCTGTCTGAATTCAAGGGGAATAAAGGTTGAGCTCGTAGAAACCGCCGATGATTTCTTATCCGCTGTGGAGAGAGTTGGTCAAGATTGCTGGATATTTTTAGACGAGAAGTATCTCGATAATGCTGAGCTGGCTAACTTATTAAGCGACTGGAACAGGAGTTCGCGGCCTGTGGGGGTTGTCGGTATCCAAAATGAAGGGAAGGAGTTGCCGGTTCCAGCTGTTCGTCTGGCGCGACCGGTTTCAAAGAAGCGGATATATTCCTTCTTGGACGGAGAAGAATCTCCCAAGAAAACTGAATCCGACGAGGGAGGGGATGATGAGTTTTTGCAGTTCCAGGAGAATGAGATCAAGATCCTGGTAGCCGAGGACAACCCGGTGAACCAGAAGGTGATCCGTCTTCTCCTAAAGAGGATGGGCTACGGTTGTGAAGTGGTTGAGAATGGGGCCTTGGCGGTAGAAAGGGCGACTTCAAAGGAATTCGATGCAATTTTCATGGATATCCAAATGCCGGAAATGGATGGGATGGAAGCTGCCAGTAGAATTATTGATTCCGTTCCTGAAGAGAAGCGGCCATGGATAATCGCCCTAACCGCTGGAGCTACAAGAGACAACCGGGAAGAGGCTATTAAGGCTGGCATGAACGGTTACTTAACTAAACCTGTTCAGCCGAAGGATCTCGAGGCAGCATTAGAAAGAGTGGCCGCTCAAATCGAGAACAGGAAAGAACAGAGAGCCTAGTCAAAGAGGATTCCGGTTTGCCTCGACGAGAGTGTTTGCGAGACCTACTGCCTCATTTCGGGAAGCCTTCGGGTGTGAATCTCTTCGCGTAACCAATTCTCGAATTCTTCGATAGTCAGAGACGAAGGAGCGTCCGGGCGGATGCGACTACGTAGAGAAACGATATTCTCCTCCTTTTCCTTTCTTCCCAGAACTAACATATGGGGGACTTTTGCATTTTCTGCCCGTCTTATCTTTGCGCCTAGTTTATCCGCCTGTGAATCCTCGCCGACGCGGAAACCCTTGCCTCGCAATCGTTTTGCGAGACTTGCAGACCACGGGGCCAAATCGTCATTCATGGGTAGGAGCCGGACTTGTTCGGGAGCCAGCCACGTGGGAAAGTTTCCTGCGAAATGCTCGGTTAGAACGCCAGTAAATCTCTCGAGAGAGCCAAAAGGAGCCCGGTGAATCATGACGGGTCTATGCTTGCGGTTGTCTGCTCCCGTATACTCCAGGTCGAAGCGTTCCGGTAGGTTGTAGTCGACCTGAACTGTTCCAAGCTGCCATTCGCGTCCGATCACGTCTTTGACGACAAAGTCAATCTTGGGTCCGTAGAAGGCTGCCTCCCCGGTTTCTTCGGTGAAACTGACTCCGATGTTTTGCGCGGCTTCCTTGAGGGCCTTTTCTGCACGAATCCAATTCTCTTCGTTTCCGGTATATTTTTCTGAATTAGGGTCCCGGAGGCCAAGTCGCACCCGGTATTCGTCCATGCCCAGAGTGCGAAAGACGTCTTGAACCAAAGTGAGGCAACCGTCGATCTCGGCAGCGAGTTGATCGGGAGTGCAGAAAATATGAGCATCGTCCTGCGTAAATCCCCGAGCGCGGGTGAGTCCGTTGAGCTCTCCAGACTGCTCCCACCGGTAGACTGTGCCAAACTCGGCGAGCCGGACTGGGAGATCGCGATAGGAATGGGGCTGGCTGTCGAAAATGCTTATGTGCATCGGACAGTTCATTGGTCTTAGTAGGTAACCTTCGGTTTCTCCTTTCTCCAGTCGGGAAGAGAGTTCCGCACAGGAGAGGCCCTCGGACGACAGTTCATCCAACGCCCCATGCTCAAGAATCGGAGAAAACTGCGACTCACGGTAGTAGGGGAAGTGGCCGGATGTCCGAAACAGATCCAGTTTACCGATGTGCGGAGTGAAAACCTGCTGGTAGCCTTGCTCGGACAGTTTCGCGCTGATGAAATTCTGCAGCTCCTGGCGGATTAATGCGCCCGCGGGGGTCCATAAAACGAGGCCTTGGCCGACCGCGTCATCGATATGAAAAAGCTGAAGATCCTTGCCAATTTTTCGATGGTCCCGGGCTTTCGCCTCTTCCATTTGCTGAAGGTGTTCTTCCAACTCCTCCTTGGAGGCAAAGGCTGTCCCGTATATCCGTTGTAACTGTTTGTTCTTTTCGTTCCCTCGGTGGTAGGCCCCGGCGATACTGAGCAGCTTGAACGCCTTTACCTTTTTCGTGTAGGCTACGTGTGTGCCAGCGCAAAGGTCAGTAAACTCACCGTTTCGGTAGAATGAAATCGGTTCTCCTTCCGGTATATCACTGAGTCGACCCAATTTGTATCGTTCTTGTCCGGTCTCCCGGATTAATTTCTCTGCCTCGTTCCGGGGAAGTTCGAATCGTTCAAACCGCTGGTTTTCCTTGATGACCTTTTTCATCTCAGCCTCGATTTTATCGAGGTCTTCGGCAGTAAGCTGATGGTCCAGATCAATGTCGTAGTAAAACCCATCCTTAGTCGGAGGACCGACATCGAGTTTGGCTTCTGGGAACAAGCGTAAGACAGCAGTTGCCAAAATATGGGAGCCAGAATGGCGTATCTCCTCCAATGGTGTCATCTCGGGCATACGGGCCATGTTGGAGGGTGCTGCCGGAAAATCGCAATCGAATTGTTTCGGAGCTCCACTAGCGTGGGCACCGTTTCCGGTGCCAATTGACTTTGGAGAGAATACCCTCTACCAATCGCCCATCATGAAATTCGCCCTCTTAGCCATTTTTTTCACTTTAACCACCTTTTCCTTCGCCTTCTCCGGAATGGATGATCCCGCGACCCGGGTGGTGAGTTACGAGCTCGATGGTGTTCAGTTTCAGAGCACGATAGTCTGGGATCAGGATGACAACGACAGGCGCCCGGCTGTTCTTATGGTGCCGAATTGGATGGGACCGACTGAACAGTCTCTCGAGAAAGCGCGTATGATCGCTGACGATGATTACGTTGTGATGATGGTTGACCTCTATGGAGTAGGGGTTCGCCCAACAAACATGGAAGAAGCCAGCAGTGCCGCTGGATTTTTACGGGGTGATCGTTCCTTGATGCGTGCAAGAATGGCGAAGGCTCTCGAGGTTTTGCTGGCCGAGCAAGGTCTACCGCTAAAGAACGGTGAAGTGGCCGCGATAGGCTTCTGTTTTGGGGGTGGGGCTGTCTTGGAGTTTGCCCGGACCGGTGCTGATCTTGATGCGGTTGTCTCCTTTCATGGAGATCTTCTCTCGCCCACTTTAGAGGCCGACAGCAAGGATATCACCGCGAGCGTTTTGGTTTTACATGGTGCCGACGATCCTTTCGTTCCGCAATCTGACGTCGATGAATGGGTCACTGTAATGCTAGGCACTGGAGTGGACTGGCAGCTGGTGCAGTTTTCGAATACGGTGCATTCTTTCACTGATCCGAGTGCCGCTATGAAAGGCCAGGCAGAATACAATCCGTTGTCTGCAAAGCGTGCTTACGAATATATGGAAGAGCTTTTTGACGAGAAGTTCTAGAGGGCACTTCGACTAACCTCCTTTGGCCGTGACGAGAGCAATTTTGGTTCTGAGCAAGGCGACGGCTTCGCTTGGCGGGCTAGAAGCCCGTCTGCGAAGCCGCAACGCGGCTCAAACCCAAAAGTGCCTCGCCCTTTAGGTGCTGCCGCAATCACGAGCCAAAGGAGGTTAGTCGAAGTGCCCTAGAGAGCGTTTCTTTCGATCACTCTGGCAATTGAATTGCCTCCAGCCTGTCCCACTCGTCTAGAAATTTTTGGAGTTTGGGTTTCCCACTTTCAATCAGCGAGAACGTCAGATCGCGAACAGCCTCCTTTTCCGCGTCATAGGCCTTCGCCGTAAGCAGGCCTGCGAAATGGGCAAAACGTGCCCAGACAAGGTGGGTTGTTAGGGCGTCGCACTCGTTGTAAGCAAGTATTTCTTCGAGGCGACCCTCCAACCATAGCTCTGCTACACCACTCCCGCTGGTATCTATTTTACCAGGGATTCCAGAGAGCCGAGCCAGCTCGTTGAGAGCGGGCATCTGGTTATATCGACCGAGAATCGGTGCGAGATCGATGTTGTGCTCACTGTGTGCGCTGAAGTAGTCGACCCCTTCCCATGGTTTTTCCGGTCGAGAAGCAAATTTTGGGCAGGAGAGTCCGTTTACGATCGCTCGCTGAACGAGAATGGGTAGGTCGGCTTGCGTGGAGTTGAAACCAACTAATTGAGGTTTCCTTTCCCCAACGGATTGGAAGAATCCTTGTAAGATGTTCTTCTCCTGTTCTTGCCATGGTAGATCCGTGCGCATAGGCAGGGAAATCATTCGAAGATTAGGTTCTTTCGAAGTGTTCGTCGCTTCGCGAAGGACACCCGCTAGCGTTACAACCCGGCAGAGAACGGTTTTCAGATAAGGTTGAGGATTCTCCTCGGTGGCTCCGCCATATTCCCAAAGGCGTTTGATTGCATGTTCTCTTTCCCCCGGGGTGTTGACTGAGCAATTGAATAATCTGGAGGCTGCGAAAGGATCGGGAACCCACTCGACATCAAAGGAAAATACAAGGGGCTGGATAGACTTGAACATGATCACTCCAAGCCTGAAATAGCGGTTCGAACGATGCGATCAGAAATTGCGGATGAGTCTTTTGATTCAGGCTTTCCAAGGTTTCTGGCTTGATCAAAAGGGGAGAGATAGGCAATTGTGGGAGGTGAATGACCCCATTTTCCCCACCACAGAAGTTCCTACGATTCCTTGTCGCTCTAGTTCTCTCTTTCGGGACCCTTTCTAGCGTTTCAGCGCAAGAAAATCCTGAATCCATGGGTATTTCGGATCTTCAGGCACGTGCATCAGATTTCACGGAAAGGAATGATTTTAGAGCGGCGCGGCCTTTTTTAGAGGAAATTGCCAAACGGTATGAGGATGGGAGTGAAGAAGAGCGTTCGCAGCTCGGTCCGGTATTTTTCTTCATTGGTTTGGGTTACCTTCAGGATTACAGCGAGGCTCAGGAAAATAGTAACTTGGAACAGGCTATTGCCGCGTTCAGTGAAGCCATAGAGTCTGGTGTCGAAGAAGGACGTTTGATCGACACGCTTGAGTTCCGGGGAGATGCCTACCGAGGCCTTGGCCAGTTAGAGGACGCAGCTGCGGACTACGAAAGGCTTGTTACCGATCCGCTAGACAGGCGTCACCGTGAGGCGAAACGACTCGAGATTCTGCAGAAGCTTTCACTGACTCTTCTTTCGCTTGAGGATTGGGAGCGTGGAAAACCGGTTTTCCGGAGATTTTTGGATCAGTCAGTTTCGGAAGAGCAACGTGCTTTGGCTGCAAGCTATCTTCTCGAGGCCTTTATCCAAGACAATGACATGGATGGGATTCTGGAACTTTTGCCTTTAATCACTGTAGATAATCCCTCCCGTTACAGCGTTTCCCTCAATGTTGCTCTGATGCAGGCGGGAGACCAGCTTGCCGACAAAGGTCTGTTTGCTCAGGCGGCTCTTCTTTACAATGCAACTCTCAACCGGGATCAAATAATTCGTTACTTCGAAAATCTTGAAAGAGAGCAAGCCGCAATGGTGGAGAGAATGCGGGCCCTGGGTCGCTCTGAGGAAAGAATGGCCGATGCCTTATTTGAGCTCGAGGACGTTCGAGTTCAGCTGGAGGCAGTGCGTCAAGTTGAACCCTACACGTCACAGTTGATGGCGCGGGTCGCGCGAAATTATTATCTAGCGGGTAGAGATTATGAGGCAGTCTGGGCCTATCTTCGTTTTGTAGATCGGTTCCCGGATGATCCAATTGCTCAAGAGTTCCAGTTTGCGGCATTTATCACGGCCACGAAGCTCGGTCTTGAAGAGTTGTCGAGAGACTTGGGCGAACAGATGTTGGGCGGCAGGATTGCCAACCAGGAGTTTCGTAAGAGGGTTTTATTGGCGTTGGCGTCTGCGTATCTGGATTCTAATGACGAGGACTCGTTCTATGAGACTGTCGACAGTTATCTAGAGGAGTTTCCGGACTCTGTTGAAGCTGGACAAGTCGTTTTTCTACTTGGGAACTACCTCTTAAACAAAGGTGACATCGAAGAATTGCAGGGACGCCTCAGTCTGATTGCGCCGGCAGTCGAAGGTAAAAGCGCAGAGGATGGTATTCACTACTGGCAAGGGCTTGGTTTTCTTTTCGATTCACAGCTCGAGGAGGCAATGAATCGGTTCGATTTAGTGGTCTCTGATCAGTTTCCTGACAGTGTTTACCGGGAAGATGCGTTTTACCGGCGTGCCATTGCGCTTTACGGGCAAGACAAAACAGACGAAGCGGAAAAACTATTCGAAGAGTTTGCTCTGACTTTTCCGAATAGTGGCCTTCGTGGAGAGGCGGAGTTCTTCCTTGGAGAAATAGATGCAGCCCGAGCCGATATTTTGAAGGCAATCGCTCACTATGAGCAAGTTGATCTGCACACGGACAACATTGGGTTTATCACAAGTGCCTATTTTCAGAAAGCCAAGATACTCGAAAGGAACAATGTGCTCAAGAGAGCAGCTGAAACTTACCAAGAGTACATCGATAAGCACGGAGAAGACGGGCAGCTTACCCAAGCAATCTTTCTCCTCGGGGAAATTCGTAAGAAGCAGGGTCGTCCGGGAGATGCTTTGACGCAGTACCAGAACGCGATTCTCCGCTTCGGAAACGACCCTGCGAATCTCGGGGTTGACCCAATGATTACAACTTATGTGAACGAGTACGACGAGACACTCCGGCGGCTCGAATCTTCTCTGGCATTTCTCGAAAAACTGGAAACGGATGAAGAGTTCCGAAAAGAGATAGCTACGAATCGCGGTGCCTTGTATCAGCAGTTTGTGGACGACCCGGATTTGGACCAATCCTTATACGAAGAGCTGCGGCAAAGTGCGGAGTTCAGTAAAAGCCTTGAGGCAAGCACGGAGCCACTACAGCCTTACCTCGAAAGCTATCGTGCGCAATTAGACGATTTTCCCAAAGATACACCCACGGCCGTCTTCGAACGCGAGTTTAACCAAGCCAAGCAAACCAACAAAAGAACGCTTGCGATGCGGATGCAGATGGCGCTTGAGGATCTGGGCTCTCCGCCTCGTTCTCCTTTAGTGATTCAGGAATCTGACCTTGAGCTCGCGAGTCCTGCGATCCTTGTCTGGATTGGAGAAGGAAAAGAGCGGACTGATCCAGTGCTCTCAAAATTGGCGTACAGGGCAGCGATAGACTACGAAGAAAATGTTCCGGAAAAAGTCTCAGCCTATCTGAATCTTGGCGACATTCTTCTCAGTGAGGGGAGCGAGCAGGAAGCCCTTCAATTGTATGAACAAGCTGAGGAGAATTTCCCAGCGGACCCAGAGATCTACCGTTCTCTCATCGCGCAGGCACGGATTCTTGGTGAGAGTGGTGAGTTAGAGGCAGCGAGGGAGAAGCTATTGTCGATTCTAAAAACTCCGGATTGGCGGGGTGAACCTCATGCTGAAGCACTATACCGGGTGGGTGTTACGTATTTTGAAGAGGGGTTATTTCCCGAAGCGCACGGGTTTTTCGAAAGAACATTTCTTGGATACGGCCTTTTTGATGAGTGGGCGGTTCGGGCGTATTTGATGGATGCGAAGACCCTGGTTGAGATGGGGCAGATCGAAGATGCGCGGCGAACCTTGAACGAAGCTCTGGAGAATGAGAGCTACCAGAACATCGAAGGCTTTAACGAACTAGTGGAGTATGCGAATAGTATTTAGAACCTTGTGGCTGCCGGCGGTGGTCGTGCTCTCAAGCGCGAACTGGGTCGCTGGACAATCCTCGGCCTCGGCACCTGCCTCCTCGTCATCAGATCCTCTCGAGGTTTCGGAGAGCTATGAAGAAGCTATCGAGAAGTATGGGAACAATCCTGTTGAGGCTACTCGTGTGGACGGGCCCAACCAGTTTTCTTCCATCACGCTCCTGGATTTAAACTCTCTTGGATTGGAAATTCTCGATCCTTCGATTGGTTCTTCCATCACTCTGCCCGAGGACAACCTTAATTTTATTGTTCGATATAGCCCCGAGCTAGACACTGCTCTATACTCGAGACTGAGAGATGAAGGTCAGATAGATGAGGCACTCGAGCTTCTTCGTAAGGAGATTTACCCACTACTAAAGTACGTTCCCCTTGATCCCACTGAAGTGCAGATTCACCGGTCGGTGTCACAACTGATTTCGGAGCTGTTGGCTGCCGAGAAAGTGGCTGAGGTTGCTTCAATTCTGGAAACTTTCCCGAAAGATCGTTTAACGACCCTGTTTCGGGATCAAACAGTGGAGGTAGCAGCTGCGTTAATCGAGGACGGTGACTATAACCGTGCTTACGATATCGTTAAACTTTTTCCACTGGGTCCTGGAGAGGTGGTATTTGTTCCCGTTTATTTGAATCTGGCTAACGAGTTTCGGCTACGTGAGGACTGGGAACGTTCGAGGAACCTGTATAAAGACGTCCAGCTTGCTTCAACGATCGAGGCTCACCCCGAAGCATTCCTCTGGGAGGGCTACATCCATCTCAAAGAGGATCGAGCGTTTATGGTGGATGCAATCTTGGATCAATTTGATAGCATCAGTACCGAGAGCCCGTATTACTCACTTCTTGAATTGGTAAAGGGGTCTCTCCTTGAAAACCAAGAAAAGAGTCGGGAGGCACTATCGGCATTCGCCAAAGGCCTCGTCTACTCGACTACAAACGATCCCTGGACCCCGGAACTTTTATTCAGGACTGGCGAATTGTATGAGGCGGAGGACTTTCAATCGGCGGCTCGAGAAGTCCGCTATCAGCTAAAGTTCTTTTATCCGGAATCCGTTTGGGCTGAGAGGTTGCCGGATAGTTAAGGGGTCCTTTCCAGACCACCAAAAGCCTTGCCCTCCAATTTAATTTCAAGTTTCGTAACAGACACCCTATGACAAGCATGCAGAAAAAACTCTTTACTGTCTTAATCACTATCTTCGCGTGTAGCGCCCCATTTTTTGGAACCTTACAGGCACAGGATGAAGAACTTGTGGTGGAAGAGGTCATCATTGAAGAAGGCGAAGGTGGTCGTAGCATCATGGACATGATAAGGGTCGGTGGCTGGACGATGGTTCCCCTGGGAGCTCTTTCCATTGCCGGTCTCGGCTTGATTGTCTATAACTTCATCGCCGTAAAACCTAGAAAGCTTCTCAACGTCGACGTTGTTGAACAGGTTGCTGAACAGGCAAACGGTTTCCATATGGAAGAGGCGCGGCAGATCTGTGCCGACAACCCGTCACCTCTTACGAATATCGTAGACGCCGGATTGGAGCGAGTGACCGCTGACTTTGTCGATACAGACTCAATGGAGAAGGCTATGGAAGAGGCTTCGGTGGAGGAGCTTTCCGGTCCCTATGTTTATATCAATTACCTTTCGGTGATCGCTAGTCTGGCCCCTATGGTCGGTCTTCTCGGGACGGTTAGCGGGATGGTCAAAGCCTTCAATGCGATTGCTGCTCAGGGGATGGGACAGCCAACTGAATTGGCTAACAACATCTCGGAAGCCCTGATCACAACGGCTACAGGTATGATCATCGGAATTCCAGCGATGTTCTTTTTCTTCTTCTTTAAGAATAAATACGGGAAGATTACGGCCAGCGTTAGTAGGATCATCGGCGATTTCCACCACGAGTTTGTTGCCTCTATCCGAAAAAGCCAAAGCTGAATGGAGTAAGCACTGTCTTTGAAGAAACGCAGCTACTGCAGAGAAGATAGGAGAAAAATTTGAACACTTGGACGCCCAGTGAAGGTGACGAAGGCTTTGAGCTGACTCCAATGATTGATGTGGTCTTTCTCCTCATTGCATTCTTCATGGTGATTACCAGCGAGATCACCGAGGAAAATATCAAGATTACGATTCCCATAGCTACTGAGGCGCAAGTTCCCGATGAAAGGGGTGCACGTCAGACCATTTCGATTGATGCTGAGGGAAATGTTTTTTTCGGAGCGCGCCAGATGGCACCGGATGAGTTGCCTGAGGCCATAAGGAGAGTGCTTGAGAGCAACCCGCAAACCAAGGTTTACTTGAGGGCAGACTCCGGAACTGCCCATCGACATGTTCAAGATGTGATGAAGGCGACCGCGGCAGCGGGCCTTTACGACGTAATCTTTGCCACGAACCAGGAGTAGTGAATGAGAAATAAGAGGAATAGTATCCTCGAGTCAGAGGAGAAATACGAGATTACCGCAATGATTGACGTAGTTTTCCTCCTTTTGATTTATTTCATGTTTCTTCCGATTCAACAAGAGGCCGACTTGGGAATCACTCTGCCGGCCGAAGCACCTCCTGCTCAGAATTTGGATTTACCAAGTGAGCATCTGGTTGAGATAATGCCAAACGGCCAGGTTCTCTTGAATCGCCAGCCCATAGGTGCCCCTGATGCTCAGTCTCTACCTCGGCTTCGGGATACATTGGCCAGGCTGAAGTCTTCTTCGGATCGTGCGGGGGTAAAGACGGTCGTAACGATTGACGCGGATCCAGACTCTCCGCACCAGAGATCCATCGATGTGTTAAACGCTCTTAAAGAAGCTGACATCCGGCTGGTTTCTTTTGCGATGGCCGGCTAGGGCCTTTCGAATTTTTTCACGTTTCGCACTAGGAGCTAAGTTCAGAGAACCTAGTAAAATACTATGGTTTCCGCTCCTACCCGTTAGCGAACAGTTTCGAGAGATAAGGAATTAGCTGCTTCTTTCGACTGACAATACCCTTTAAGTCAAAGATGTCGTCCGAAGTGACTGAAGGGTAAGATATTCCTGCAATCAGCTGATCCGATCCTGCAACCACAAGTAAAGAGTTTTGCTGGTTGATGTCTGTTACCAGCAGGGCCGCGAAATCCAGCCCCTCTTTCTCGACATGCGTTTTCAAAGCAATTTTCAACTCGTCCTCGTGTGGCCAGAAGTTGTTGAAGCCAAGCTCCTCGACCTGTGAAACTGAAAACCGAATCTCACCCTCCTCATAAAGTTTGCAGTCCATTTGAATGACTTGCTCTGGTTCGGCGTTTAGGATTACCGAGCCAGAACTGAATATGGCTTGTTCAAGTTCTTTTGGATCCACCTTCGCAATCTTTGACAGTCGTTCGAGAACGGTCCGGTCCATATCAGTTGTGGTTGGTCCGGTAAGAAGAAGTGTATCCGAGATCAAGCCCGCCATCAGCACACCCGCAATTGCTGGATCCGGTTCTAGTCCTTCTTTGAAGAATTTATCCGCGACAATGGTGCAGGTAGAACCCACAGGTTCATTGATGAAGAGTATGGGTTGATCTGTCGGAATGTTCCCGAGACGGTGGTGATCAATAATCTCGAGGATTTCCACATCGGCAGCACCAGTTACCGCTTGAGTCATTTCATTGTGGTCAACCAGGACAATCTGGGTGGCCGGCGGTTTGAAAATATCAGTTTTCGAAAAGACACCCAACAGCTTGTCGTCGGAATCTGTAACGAAATAGAGAGGAGCGTATTTTCGTGCGATTCGACGCTGAACATCCCTCACCTTATCGTCTGGATGGAAGCGGATCATATCCGTTCCGAAAAGATTCTCCAATAATGAAGCCGATCGGATGATCCAGGACGTAGTGGCAGAATCATAGGGAGAGATTATGATGCTAACGCCCTTTTCTTTTGCCCTCTCGATCATCTCTGACTCGATTTCAAGGTTTCCGGTGACCACAAGGAGTCGGACTCCTAGTTGGAGACTTTTCTCCTGAATATCCCAGCGGTCACCGACTACAATTATGCTTTGCCGGGGACTGACCTCTTTCTGAGCGAAGTTTCCAAAGGAGCGGATATCCATTGCACCAATTCGAACAAAAAGCTCTTCAAAAATGTCGGGATCATGAAGCAGGACAGCTTTTGCTCTGAGCGACCGGGTTATCGCAGTGATGGTTGACCTTACTTGCCTCATGCGGAGGGGGTCACTGATTCGAGGAGTGAAGTATTCGCCAAGGTCAAAAATGGAAACCAAACCCTTGGCTTTCCCATCGGGACCTACAACTGGCAGGGACCGAACATCGTGCTGGTCGAACATTTGAAGGGCTTCGGCACAGGTGCTTTCCGGAGCAGCTTGGTAATATTCGGTCCGCATAATCTCCTCCAGACGGGGAGTGACATCGTTTATGAAGATCGGAAGGGGAGTGTCGAACCGTTTGAGGATAGTGTCTATTCGCGCGTTTGAGTTCCCACAGCGTGCAGGAACAAACTGAGTCTCTCCAATTGCGTGTTTAAACGAAGCGTAGCCAATCGCCGAGCAGATGGCGTCTGCGTCGGGATTCTTGTGTCCAAATATGTAAATCGGTTTCTTCACCACTGATGTGGCGTAAAGACAAATGAAAGACTGAGAAGACTTGCAAAGAAAAAAGCCGGCGTTTTCTAACGCCGGCTTTTCTAAAGAACCGTGGTATGGGGTTCAAAAAACGGTCTAGTTGGTCTCCACGATATTGGTCGAGCCTACTGCAGTTTCGATGTTTGTCGTCGTGTCACCAGTTACCGGGTCGATTAGTTCGTCCTCAGTAGTCTTGTAAAACTGCACGTGCCCATCCGCAAATGCAATGTGACCACCGTCGTCGCCCCACGGGGAGATGCTACGATCAGGATCCCATGTTCCGTCAGTTTCGAGACCCTTCGTCCAGATGATAGGTGTTACAGATGCGGGTGCATTTGGGCTAATGTTCACAGCCATCGAGTAGCTGATTTCATCGGCTGCGCTGGTCCAATCCGCTGTTGGCGCAACCGGATCACCCGTGAGAATGACTTTCGGTATGACTGCTATTCCAGCGACATCGTCCGCAGACGAAATGAAGTAGATCGAGCCATCGTTTAGTTCAGCAAACTCGGCTAGGACTTGTGCCCATTCAGCAGGGGTAGAGGCGCTGGTCTGCCCTTCTGCCCATGCACCGTCGCCGATCGTCCGCGAACGGGCACCTGCAATCGCAAATGAATTGTAGCTAGTGGCAATGTTTTTCAGGTCACTAGCTGATGCGGCTTGAGCTGCCTTCACACGCACGTTGCCAACGGCCGGTATAATGAT
This sequence comes from Verrucomicrobiota bacterium, assembly GCA_038744685.1. Classification (NCBI taxonomy): domain Bacteria; kingdom Pseudomonadati; phylum Verrucomicrobiota; species Verrucomicrobiota bacterium. The sequence goes on along the minus strand of JBCDMB010000003.1, from coordinate 62,980 downwards.
CGCTGCGAGAATCCCGATGATCGCGATGACGGTCAGGAGCTCGATGAGGGTGAAGCCTTTTTTGAAGTGTGGGCGGGGTTTAGATTTCATAGTGGAAACGTCGTTTACGTTGTGGGTTGAGTCAACTGATATTTTGTGGATTTTGACCTAGTCTAGGGGTCAAATCAGGGCATACCAGGAAAATTCATTCCGTCGGGGAGAGACATTTTCGAGTATCCTTTTGGAACTTCCAACTCGGTTGTCGCAACACTCCGAGGATTTACAGCGGTGATGCGAACTGTTGCTGACTCTTCGCCGTCCGTGTAGATCATCTCGAGAGCAAGGGCTCCGTTGGGAAAAGCTTGTCGGAATTCGGCTGGAGCCTGCTGACTATCCAATCCTCCCATCATCGTAAAAGAGCCTAAATCTGAAGTCATCCAGAGCGTCGCAGAATCGGTGCCGCTCGTGAAAATGACCTTTCGGGTTGTGAATCCAAGGATATCCTTCGTTTCGTTCGTAACTTCAACTTCTCCTTCTCCAACTTCCGGCACACCTGGTGCGAGATCTGCAGCGGGGGCTTCGAGAAACATTCGCTGTTCAGGCATCACGATTTTCGCGATCTTACTGCCCCAATCCATGAGGGCGAATCCACCGCCAAGCTCAGGTAGCTTGATCGACATCTTGTCACCTTTTGTGGTGACACTCATTTCTTGGCTCTCACCGTCGGCTTCAACTGCGATGGTGAGGTCTCCCTCGAAAGTCTTAGCGTGGAGGCCTGCGACGAGTGTGAGGCTAAGAAGGGTAAGGGCGATTTTCATGAGTGGGTGTGTCTTGGAGATTTACCGTGTGTTTTCGGTTGGGGGGAGCTTGTTTGATATCCTCGTCTTTCAACTTCCGGTTGCAACTACCACGTCACCTTTTTTTGGTAAGACCCCGTCAACAAGTTCCGCGTAGCTGATCTTATCGGAGACTTTATTGACTTTTATCGTGCTAACCACGTCACCCTCAATTCTCTCAAGGACGTCTCCAGTGGTCGGGTCCAGAAGAAGTTCACCCTGTTCGCGTACGACGAAGGTCTGGCCTTCTGGTATGTTGAAGTTGGAACCGCGATTAATGATAATGCGGTCGCCGGACACCGTAACGACTGCGCCTTCGAGGGAAAAGTCCTCAAACTCCTCAGCGAGAAACCGCGTGGAGAGGACTACGTTGTCATAGGCCGCTTCGCCAATCGGTGTTTTGGTGAAACCGCCCAGGTCTGCACCCCAGCTGGAGGCTACGTAACCCACATTAAGGCCTTTGCGTCCCGCTTCTCCCGTCACGCGTTCTTTCGCAACGATTTCCCCTGTGGTTGAATCAATGATTTTTACGATCGTAGTGATCTGGGCTTTTCCTCCACTACCACCGATTCGAAAACCTCCGATCGACAGTCCTCCACTCTGACCCTCGGTCGAACCTTCCACGTCGGTAATCTCAATATCTGCCAAGTACTTTGCGCTCCGAATCATCCCGGTCTGGGCTACATCGGAAGCGGCTGCCGAACGCCCATCGGTCTGCAGGTCTTGTTCTAATATTGTGTCTCCAATTCGGTCTCGGTCGACGACGATGAACCGGTTGGTGTCAAAAAGGGCGGACTCCAACATGCTGGAAATGGATTCCGACAAGTCCCCAGGGTACGAAAAGATAGCGGTGTACTTGGGTGGGAGGACCGTGATCGCATGTTTTACCCCACTGTAAGGAGGTAAACCAAAATCTTCATTGGTGGATTCGGTATCGTCTTCACCAAAGCCAAAGAGCGCAAAAGCCGAGGAGACGGCGGTCGCAGAAAAGAGAGCTGAGAGAAGTAGTGCTTTTTTCATGTTGTGGACGGCAAGTGATAAAAAATCGGAGCGCTCTAGTCAAGGGCGGTTCGATAGGGCCTATTTCACCTGGCTACAATTCAATAACGGTGTTCCCGAGTTCAATTGCCATGAGAAAAAAGGAGGTTCTTGGAGCTGTCCTCAGAAAAGAAAATAAATCCAATCAACCGTTTCGTCTGGATGCCTTTCTTGTTGCTTTTCTGTGGAGTCGCTGGTGCAACTCAAGTTTCGATCCTCGGGTCTAACACGAATGCTCAAATCCACGTATACCTCTCTCAAAAGGAAGCTGCCTCATTGGGCGCAACCCTATCTGATTGCCCATTGGATGTACTACTGGGTTTGTGGGAGGCGGGTGATTGCCGGTCCCTTCAAGGGGCTCAAGTACGTATACACAAGCGTGGGCTCTGCCTATTACAACAAGCTGATCGCTACGTACGAAGTAGAGCTGCATGAGGAGGTGAAAAAGCTCATTGATCTGAGCCCTCGACAAGTAGTCGATGTCGGCACCGCAGAGGGCTACTATGCCGGTGGCTTTGCAAGCAAACTGCCGGATACGAAAGTGACCGCGTTTGAGGGAGACCCACTCGGGCGACGTCTGCAGGGCAAACTGCTCCGCCGGAATAACCTGCAAGATCAGGTCACCATCAAAGGGTTTTGTGATCCGGAGGCTCTCGCGGCAGAAATCGGCGAGGAGGGTCCAACGTTGGTCATTCTCGATTGTGAGGGCTACGAGTTTGAACTCTTTGATCTCGAGAAGGTGCCTTCGTTGCGGGACTGCTACCTTCTCATCGAGCTCCACTTTTTCGCTCACTCAGATATCAAGGAGGTCCTGTGGGATAGGGCGCGTGATACCCATGACGTGACTCACATTTGCCTGAGAGAGCGTACCTTGGCTGATTTTCCTTCGCACCCGATACTTCAGCTCGCTCCGACTGGGCTGAAAAAATACCTCATGATGGAAGGCCGAAACGAGGAGACGGAATGGCTCATTTTGTCGCCTAAGAATGTCTGATTTTCATCAAGGCGAGACCATTCTCGTGACCGGGGCAACTGGGTTTGCTGGTGGCGTCTTGACTCGCCGTTTGGTTGATAGTGGTGCCCGTCCTCGGGTCCTGGTTCGGTCGGGCGAGAAGTTTGCCGAGAAAGGATTGTCTGGGGTCGATTGTATCGAAGGCTCCATTACAGATCAATCGGCTGTCAATCGGGCTGTCGAGGGAGTCTCGGCAGTCTATCATTTGGCAGCAGTTTATCGGGAAGGTGGACTCGACCATAACGTCTACCGCGAGGTGCACGTTGAGGGCACTCGAAACCTTTGCGAAGCAGCCCTGTCAGCGGGGGTGAAGAGATTCGTCCACTGTAGCACTGTTGGGGTGCATGGTCACATTGAAGATCCGCCTGCTGATGAAACCTATCGTTATTCGCCCGGAGATGTCTATCAGAAGACCAAGTTGGAGGGAGAGAAGGTAGCCCTTCGGTTTCAGCGGGAACATGGATTGCCGGTAAGTGTGGTGCGGCCTGCTGCAATTTATGGCCCTGATGATGAGCGGCTGCTAAAGATGTTCCGCTTGGCAAACAGAGACCGGATTGTTCTTCTGGGCTCTGGCGAGATCTTTTATCACATGGTTCACGTTGAGGATTTGGCAACCGGGTTTCTGTTGGCGGGACGAGTGCCGGAGGCTGTTGGGGAAGCATTTATAATCGGGGGAGACCGTTTTCTTTCCCTCAATGAACTTCTAAAGAGCATTGCTGAAATTCTCGGTAAGAAGGGTGAGCTTCTTCACTTTCCGGCGAAACCGTTTCAATGGGCTGGGTCTTTTTGTGAGGGGGTCTTTATTCCATTGGGCCTCAACCCGCCGCTGTATCGCCGCCGTGTCGATTTTTTCACTAAGAGCCGGGCTTTTGATATCTCAAAGGCAAAACGGGTTCTTGGCTACGAACCTTTGGTCACAATTGAGGACGGCCTTGCGGCAACTGCATCGGCTTATCGCGAGGCGGGATGGCTGCGATGAGCAGCTACTCTGGGAAAGCAACCCTTGAACAGGAGTCCTCCCGGCGCGGATCTGTCTGGATACGAAGGGTTTTCTGGTGCGCTTTTATTCTAGTCCTCATTCAGGGCGTTCGTTTCTTGGCGTTCCCGCCGGGTTGGTTGAGTCCTGTCCGCATCGAGGTAGAGGTTCGGCTCGAAGATGAAAACGAACGAAAGGACGAGGTCTATCTACAGGTTTATCAGGATACCGGAAGTGGGCTAAGTGAGGAGCAGAGCCGCCGGATCGCTGTTCCCGGAACAGGTCAGTTTGAACAGGTTCAGATGTTTCTCCCTTATACCCAGTGGGAAGATATGAGGTTTGATGGTCCAGCTCGCCCTGGGCTCTTCTCCATTCGGTCAGTGAGGCTCGTTTCCGACCGGGAAGTGCTGGAGTGGGAGGGTGAGAAAGTGGCGGAAGTGCTCATTCCTGCGGCGCAGATAGCGGTGATCGGGAATGATGCCCTAGGTGGAATCCTCTACCGATCAACTGGGCTGGACCCACAGTTCACATTTGCTGCCCCGGCACCGGAACCGAAGGTTTTCGGATGGAAGAAAATTGCTCGTTGGTTAGTTGCTCTGACAGTCACGCTCGGAGCGATTGGGATTTTCTTTTGGGGACTCTCTTTTGTCTGGTCGGTTACTCGATCTCTACGTGCAAATCAAGGGCCTCTCTCGGGATACCGGATTTGGGTTTTCGGTGTCGTTGTTTTGGCCGTTTCGGGACTGTATTTTCTTTTGGGAACTCAGGCGGAGAGGGATCCAGTGCCTCAGCATATGGCGGGACACAACCTCTATTTTCACCTTACTGAAGCGTTTCTTCACGGGCAGCTGAGTCTACTCGAGGAGCCTGTTCGACCCTTGAGAGAACTGGAAAATCCTTTCGACCCCGGAACCAACGAAAAACTGCGTCTTCATGATGCCAGCTATTTTGAGGAAAAATACTACGTGTATTTCGGACCTGCACCCGTAGTGTCCCTCTATCTTCCCTGGAAGATTCTCACGGGGACAGATTTGCCGGACCGATGGGCAGACGGCTTTTTCCTCACAGGGGCTTTCGTCCTGCTATTGCTTACTTTCCTCAAAGTTAGAGAGGGAGTCAGTGAAAAGTTGAGTATTGGACAGCTTCTGATCGCTGCGAGTGGTCTGGGATTCACTACCGGTGCACTCTACTTGATGTCCCGTAGCGTCGTTTACGAGGTGGCACTGGGATCTGCCCTGTTCTGGACTGCTGCGGCTATTCTTCTTTCGGTAGAAGGGTTGCAAAGGAGAGGCACTTTCAGCGTTCTGATTGCTACTGGAATCAGTTTGGGTATGGCGATGGCGAGCAGACATTCCTTTGTTTTACCCAGCGTCTTTATTCTCGGTGCTTTTGGGTGCGCGATCTTGTTTTCCAAAAAAAGTCTTTGGGAAGGAGTCCGCAAAGTAACTTTGGCTGCCTTTCCCGCGGCTTGCATTGGCGTAGCACTTCTTGCTCATAACTACTTACGATTCGGGGACCCGGTCGAATTTGGCCACAATTACCAAATAGGCGTCATCGATCCTAGCAGCATCTCGTTTCTCGATCCGGCTAACTACCTATACAACTCGGTCATCAATCTTTTTCAACCGCCAGCATTTGCCTCGGACTTTCCCTGGGTCTATCCGCAATGGGAGAATTTGCTCTCTTGGGTAGAACGTCCAGAGTCGCACATTCGAGTCGAGGGCGCACTCGGTTTTCTAGTCACGAACCCGTATTTACTCCTCATACCTCTGATAGTGCGTAGATCGAGCCTTCGTAAGTTAAGCAGCGAAGGGTGGTGGGTTTTGATTTCTGTAGTTGGAATTGCGATGATCAACTTCTCGGTGATTGCCTGCTTCTCCTACTCAGCGCCGCGTTACGCGGTCGATTACCTTCCGTGGCTGGTCCTTGCATTTTTTCTTCTCTGGTCGATGCGGGATCGCGATGCCTGTCGAACTACGGTCCAAAGAGTGGGTAAAAGGCTGATGGAGGGCTTCTTTGTGGTGACTTTCCTATGGAGCGTTTCTGTGCATTTCGGGTTGGCACTTCACCGAGTTCTTTGACGAAATTGGCTGCGTCTCTTTCTCAATGAACCCGTATATACGCATCGCACGGCCTGACCATTGGTTCAAAAATGTCTTCATGCTTCCCGGAACAGGGTTGGCGTTTCTCCTTGTTGGCACCCTCACTGGAACGTTCGTTTTTCACTTTATCCTTGGAGTAGTAGCGGCGTGTTTGCTCGCTTCTGCAAACTACGTGATCAACGAATACCTGGATGCCGAGTTTGACCGGTTTCATCCGGTGAAAAGTAAGCGTCCAAGCGTCCAGGGGAAGATTCAGGCCAAAGGAGTGATTCTGGAGTACCTCGCTCTTGGCGTGGTCGGCCTCTTGCTGGCGGCGGTCATCGGGAAGATGTTTTTCATCGTCTCGGTCTTTTTCCTTTTCATGGGCTTTCTCTACAATGTTCGGCCTTTTCGCCTGAAGGAGCGGGTGATTGTAGACGTCCTTTCCGAATCGATTAACAACCCGATCCGGTTGGTCCTGGGTTGGGCAATAGTTGAGAAGTCGGCTCTTCCTCCCTCCAGTGTGCTGCTAGCGTATTGGTTTGGTGGTGCCTTTTTAATGGCAGTCAAACGTTATTCGGAATACAGCAGCATCGCTGACCCGGAACGTGCAGGTCTCTACCGGCGTTCCTTTCAAAAATACACTTCGAACATTCTCCTTCTTTCGAGCTTCTTCTACGCGATGAACTCGGCCTTGTTTCTGGGCGTCTTTTTGATCAAGTATCGTATCGAGTTCCTCCTCGTTTTCCCGTTTCTTGCCATTCTGTTTTCGTGGTATCTATGGTATGGCCTGAAGCAGGACGGGGTGGCGGAAAATCCCGAAGAGATGTATAAGCGCAAATGGTTCGTCATCTACACTCTCTTTGTGTGCGCCTTGATCGTCTTTTTCTTTTTCGTCGACATCCCGCCGCTTGAGGTCTTTCTGGAGGAAAGTTTTATTCAACTTCCAAGGATAGGGGGTTAGCTTGTCATTCAAACGCGAAGCTGACCCGCAAGCCCCCGTAGAAGTTTCTATCTGGGGCGGGTTCGTAGAAGCGGCCTCCGAAAGCATTGATGCGGATATTTCCGAAATACTCTTCGTCGAAGATATTGTTGATTACAATGAAGGGCGACAGGGTCCAGTTGTTCCAGCTTTTCTCAAATCCAAGCCGTAGATCAGAGGTGGAATAGCTGCTGACTTTCGTTTGGTTCGAATCATCAGCGAAGTAGGAGCCAATCAATCGGGTAGACCAGCGAAGAAACAGGCCGTTTTCAGAACGATATTGGAGGACGGCCGAGCCGAAGTTTTTTGGAATTCCGGGAATCTCGTTGCCGGAGAAATCTTCGCCATTAACAGAATAGGAATCGTAACGGAAGTCGGACCAAGTGTAGCTTCCGGAGAGAGTGAGTGATTCGGTAAGTAGTGCCTCTGCGAATACCTCCAAGCCGGTGCGTGAGCTTCGCCCTGCGTTCCGGTAGAACTCGCGTCCGGGAAATGCCTCCTCTTCAAAAGGCACGAGAGCATCATCGATGGCGATGTGAAATAGGGCGATTTCATAACGGAAGGGAACGACCACCTCGGTCCAGCGACCACGCGTGCCGAGCTCGAAGTTTGTCGCTGTCTGAGGTTCGAGGTCGGGGTTGAACCCACCCCCGTCAGGATTGTCGAGCTCGGTTGTGGTAGGTGTTTCGAACGACTGCGAAACATTGGCAAAAAGGCTAAAAGACTCAGCGGGAGTCCACACGGTACCAATCATCGGGCTTATCTGGTCGAATGTCCGATCTCCCGAGTCGTCACCGTCGGCGGCAAAGTCGTCTTTCACCTGAAAGTCGACCCGATCATAGCGAAGGGCTGCGGAGACGTTCCAAGCCTCTGAAATCCTGTATTCAGGAGCGATAAAGATTCCCAGGCTATCGACAGTCTCTTTCTGATCCAATACGAGATCACCGCGGGTGCCCTCCAGATTATCAAAGTTCTTTCTTCGGTCATTTTGGTAGTCATAGTCCGCACCTGCACTGACTTGAAGTGACCCACTGTCTTTTTGAAAAAGGATTCCTCCTCCCGGAACATTCCGGTCCAAAGTAACTTGGCCACCGTCTTCAAACGGAAGTCTATTGGCGAAGTCCCGGTGAGTGTAGTAAGCCCTAAAGGAAAGGTTGGTTTGCTCATCAAAATTGTGAATCCAGCGAGCTCCAATTCTTTCTTGGGAGACTTCCTCGCCGCTATCGAAGAGAATATTCCGTTCTCTTGCTTGGCGGGGATCTTCCTCAGCCTCGGAAAGTGTGAGTCCACCTGGATCGTCCTGGCGGGGAAGGTCGATCGCGTTTAGGATCACGGAAAGGGTGTTTCGCTCGTTGAATGAATACTTCCATCGGGAGTTGAATTTGGTGCCCTCAGTCCGGCTGTTTTGGCGATATCCCTTGTAGTTGAGGTAGGATGAACTTGCTAGGCCTTCTAGATTTTTTCCTCGCGCACCAGCTTTTCCCTGAATCTGAAACAAGCCGTAGGACCCCACGGTAATCCGGGATTCTACAGTGGGATTTTCTGGAGCACTTTCGGTTTCAATGAGAAGAACGCCGCCGGCAGAAGATCCATACAAGGCCGAGGAAGGACCGCGAAGAATCTCGATTCTCTCTGCTGAGCCGAGATCGATCCCATCCACTTCGCCTTGGCCGTCAGGTGTCGTTGCAGGAATACCGTCGACAAAGAGTTTGATCCCGCGAATGCCGAAGTTTGCGCGGGCTCCAAAACCACGAATGGCTATTCGGGTATCCTGGGCGTAATTGTAGGGATTGAGCACGAACACTCCGGGAACGTTTTGGAGAGGTTCATCGAGAGCGATCTGCAAACTTCCTTCTTGGATGATGGTCTGATCGACAACCGAGGCACTGAAGGGAACGTCAGAGAGGAGGCTCTCGGTGCGGGTAACGCCCACGGTGTATTCGGGAAACTCGACAATCTTCTGGGTGCCTTCCTCGGGCGAATCCGCCGATTCGGGGAGTTCGCTCAAGAAGAGGGCAAGGAGCAGAGGATAGATCAAGAACTGGGCTGGGTTGTATTTGAAACTGGACCTTGCAGGTGAGTCTTTGCAACCGGTAAAGTCTCCGAAGAGAGAAACCCCTTGTCCGCATGGCGTTGCGTTCGTAGAACGAGTCGATAGTGGTGGATGCGAAGTCAGAAAGCCCCGAAGAGCGGGTAGCGGTCGTTTTTGATGTTGATGGAACTCTCTATCAACAGAAGGGCCTTAGGCGGGTCATGCTACGGAAACTCCTGATCGGGTCCCTCTTGAGTTCGGAGACGAGAAAAGACCTATTGATTCTCAAACGCTTCCGCAAAGATCGGGAAACGCTGGGCCAGAAGGTGAAGAGTGGTTTTGCCGAGGCACAGTATCGGGTGACTGGTGAGAATCTCGGTTTGAAGCCTTCACGGGTGAAGGCAGCGGTAGAGCGCTGGATTCATAGGGAACCCCTTCGGTATTTGAAGAAGTTTCGTGTTCCCGGAGTCGAAGAATGGACGTCATCGTTGCGCTCTCTGGGTGTAGGGCTTGGGGTCTACTCTGAATACCCAGCGAAGGAGAAGGTCGCTGCTCTTGGGCTTTCCTTCGATGTGATTGTATCTTCCACGGACGCAGAAGTGGATGCATTTAAACCGAATCCGAAAGGGATTGAAGTGGTTCTTTCAAAGTTGGATACGAAACCTGAAAACGCCCTTTTCGTAGGAGATCGTTTGGATCGGGATCGGCCTTGCGCGGAAGCTGCAGGAGTTCATTTCCTTTGGGTTTCCGATCGTGTGAAGGGAGGGACGAGTTTATTTCCTCCACCCGAAAGTCTTTTGCCCTCGTTTCTCAGAGAAAGAAGCCCTTCGTGAGTTCAAAGGATAAGAATCCCATCCGAGTGGCGTTGGTAGTCGATCTTTTTCCTCCGATCGTCGGAGGTGCCGAAACACATGCACGGGATATTGCTCTGGAGATGGGGAGAATCGGTGCAGAGGTTACGGTGTTGACCCGAAGAGCAAGGGAGGATCTTGCAGCAGAAGAGAGGCTGGAAAACGGAGTGACCGTTCTGCGAGTTGGGGCTCCGGGTAGTCCCCGCTGGGGAAAATACCGATTCATTCCAGCTCTTCTAAGAGAGTGGAAGAAGCGTCGAAGTGACTTTGATCTCGTCTATCTCTGTGGTTTTCGCGTTCTTGGCTGGCCATTGGCTAGGGCAGCCGCACGCACAAAAACACCGCTAGTACTACGGGCCGAGTCCTGTGGAGAAATGTCTGGTGGATTCATTTGGGATCGGCCCGGAGGCGGTACAAATCGATGGTTAAAAGCACTTTTCACCCCGTTGATCCGGATTCGTAACCGACGTTTGATTCGAAGCGGACACTTTCTCGCCATTTCGTCAGTGATTGAAGAAGAATACCTTGAGGAGGGTGTCTCCACCGACCAGTTGGCCCGCATCCCAAACGGTGTCGATTTGGAACGCTTTTGTCCTGCAACTTCCGACGAGAAAGAGAAACTTCGACTGGCTCTGGATTTGCCCGAAGGCTTAGTCTTTTTGTATTCTGGTAAATTGAATCGTGGCAAAGGATTGAGCCTTTTGCTTTCCAGCTGGAAGGAGTTCAAGAATGGCGGAGGTGTGGGAACTCTCGTTTTGGTTGGGTCCGGTGGTGGCCAGTTTCTTTCAGAGGAGGAGTCGCTTAGAGAGACGGTTGTTTCGGAGGGTCTGTCGCATTCGGTCCGATTCACCGGTTACAAAAGAAACGTGGAAGAATGGTTGAAGGCGGCGGATGTTTTCGTGTTTCCATCAGAGATGGAATCGTTTGGGCTCGCGCCTTTGGAGGCCAATGCCTGCGGACTTCCTGCGATTAGCACGGACGCGGGTGCTTTGGCTGAAACCGTGCCGGATGGAATTGCCGGTATACGGATTGGGTCCAAAGACAAACGGGCTTTGACAGCCGCGCTAAAACGTCTCTCCGAAGACTCGGCGCTTCGTGAAGATTTGGGAAAATCGGCGAGGAAGTGGGTCGAAGAAAATTATTCCTTTTCGAATATAGCGAAGGCGCATCTGGAATTGTTTCGACGATTGAGAGAGGGAATGACTTGAGCGAAGAAGTAAAAGATCCCGGGGATTTGAAAACCGTAGCCGGGCAGAGTCTTTGGAATTTTGTCGGGCTCACCCTTCCCTTGGTTCTCGCGCTCATTGCGATTCCGTTGTTAATTGACAACCTCGGGAAGGAACGGTTCGGAGTTCTCGCCATCATCGGATTAGTGATCGGGTACATGAGCGTCTTTGACCTAGGACTGGGGCAGGCGCAGGCCTATTTTATTGCGGACCGAAGAGGGCGTGGACGGGAGAACGACATAGCTGTCGTATTTTGGACAGGGATACTCCTGATCCTCTGCCTCGGAGTCGTTTTCTCTGGAGTTTCGTTCTACTTGAGTGAGTGGTTTGCCCGGTCCGTTTTGGAGGTGGAGCCTGAGCTGGAGGCAGAGGTGATTCAAGCCTTCCAAATGGTTCCGTTCATCGTTCCGTTCGTTATGCTTTCGCCCTGTCTGATCGCTACTTTGGAAGCGTATCAGGAGTTTCGCTTAATCAACCTGATCCGGATTCCTACGGGTGCACTCTACATTGTTGCACCTTTGTTTGTCCTGCCATTTACCGACTCTCTTGTCGCGGTGGTTTTGGCTATGGGAGCAGGTAGGGTAGTTGAGATGCTGGCGTTCTTCATTTTTTCTCGGCACCGGGTTGGGGGTTATCTGCCAAGACCGAGCCCGTATTATGCGAAGAGAATGTTCGGATTCGGCGGTTGGATGACGGTCACCAATATCATACAGCCCGCGATGATTCATGGAGACCGGTTCTTCCTGGGAGGTATGAAGAATCTCGTCTCGGTTACCTATTACGCTACCCCAGCAGAATTGATTGTTCGTTTGTTGGTAGTTCCCCGTTCAATTGTCACTGCTCTGTTTCCCAATCTTACCATGCGGTTTGCGGGAAAGAAGGAAGGGGTGGAGGAGCTTTTTTCGCAGTGTTTGATTCTTCTCATGGCTCTATTGCTAGTGGGTTCTTCCATTCTAATCGTTTTTGGGCCTTGGGGGCTGGGAGTCTGGCTTGGAGAAGAGTTTCGCGAAAACAGTGGACCCGTTCTTCGGTGGCTTGCCGTGGGGATCGTTGCATTAAGTCTGGCCTACGTTCCGCAGTTTCTGGTGCAGGCTTCGGGAAAGCCTTCTTACACCGCGATCGCCCATCTGGGGGAACTTCCGATCTACATTGCCTTGGCTTATGTTGGAATCAGTCTTGGAGGGGTAGTCGGCGCAGCGATTGCGTGGACGGCTCGCGGTGTCCTTGAGTTTGGAATCATGCTCTGGCTGGCGCAGCGACGCATGCCGGGAACCTCTCAATACGGCTCTCGACTCGTAGTCTGTTTCGGAATCACGATTGGTGTTTTGATTTTGATGGTCTTCCTGCCAGACAACCATCAAGGAATGCTTTTTGGCGCAGGGCTTATCGTCGTTTTCCTTCCCATCATCTGGTTTTTTCTGCTGGGGAAACAGGAACGGGCTTTGATCGCCGGTATTGTCAACCGTGTTTTGAAGAGAGGATGATCAGAGCTCTTCACGTTATCGACAAACTGAGTGTCGACGGATCGGGAATTCACGGGATCTCAAGGGCCTTGGAATGGTGGGCGTCAAATTCTGACCCGACCAAGGTGTGCTTTCGCATTCTAAGCCTCCGGGGAAGGGAAGAAGAAGCGGCGGAATTTTTCGCAGCCAGAGGAATTGATCTTCAGTTTGTATCTGTGGGTAAATTCGACCCTCGGACAATAGGAGTCATTTGCCGAGAGGCGAGAGGTTGGAACGCCGACCTCCTTCATCTTCATGGATACGCTTCGACCAACTTTGGTCGGATCGCGTCAAGGCGGTTGAAAATCCCCAACATTGTCCACGAGCACGTGGTCTTTCCCTCGCAGCCTTTCGTGCAGCGTATTGCGGATCGGGTGTTGAGTCGATGGACGGATTCCTCTCTAGCGATTTCTTCCGCGGTAGCCCGGTTCATGATAGAGGAGCGGAAAGTTCCTCAGGAAACGCTGGAAACCTTTTTCTACGGGATCCCTTTCGATGAATTCGAGGAACCTTCGGATGCAGCAGTTGAAGCTGCCCGGCAGGAGTTGGGAGTTCCGTCAAATGCGAGAATAGTTGTAACTGCTGGACGTCTTGCTCCGCAAAAAGGTCTTGATACGCTTGTGCAGGCTTTCGCGAAGATTCCGGATGAGCTTCAAGCGCATCTGGTGATCGTTGGGGAAGGCCCGGACAGGGAGAGAATAGAGAAGCTTCGGAAGGCTAGCGGATTAGAGAGTAGAATTCACCTCGTAGGATTTCAGAAAGACGTTCGGCCCTGGATCGCAATGGCTGATGTCTTCGCCATCGCATCCCACTACGAAGGAGGACCGATTACATTACTCGAGGCGATGCGGTTATCGCGGGCAATCGTGACGACTCCGGTTGGACTGGTTCCTGAAGCGATTCAAGACGGGAAAAATGGGCTACAGGTTCCTGTTGGGGATGAGAAAGCTCTCACTGACGCCACCGTCCGCATTTTGCAAAATAGCGATCTGAGGGAATCGCTCGGAAACGCTGCAAGACAATCTTCAGATCAATGGGACGTTCGGGTAGCGGTGAAACGCCTTTTGGCTTTCTACGAAAAGGTGCTCGAGAAAAAGTAGGATGATGTAAGGGAGGAGAGTTTCGGAGAGAAACCGGTAAGTAGGTTAGGTCAGTCCCCCTTATTTGCATAAGATGGAGCCGGAAGAACGAAACCCTGACTTCTCACTCAGTGATGTTAATCCTACGACGTGGTGGGCTGGTCATCGTGTATACCACACGAATTGGTTCTGCGGTTCCCCGAAGTCCTTCGGGAAAGACAAGTAAACCGTCCTTGGTCTTGAGCACTTCGATTTGAGAGTCGATTTTCAAAATGCTTTCTGTTGACCAGTTGTGGTTCGAAAGGTTCCCCAAAACGGATTCAAGGTCTGTAAATCCAGAAGGGGTCAAGAGCCTGAATCCTTTGATGGTAAATGCATTTTCCGTTCCGTCTTTCGGGATCCACACCCCATTATCGAGAAGATATGTCATCGATTTCTCTTCGGAATCAATTTCCATTTCGATCGCGTTACCCGGCGCATAGAGAGCGGCGAGAAAGAGGACGATTTGGAGGACGGGGATCGATACAGCTTCAATCATGATGGGTTCTGGTTGTGGGTAGAATAGGATGTAGCGATAGGGAGAAGGTATCTCGGCAGAGGCTTCTCCAGCACGGTCGACTATCTACCGCAGATTGATCCGGGGCAATGATCGAAGTGCCATAAAGCTATCCATGAGAGGACCGGCTCGTCCTCTCTGTAACTTCTTCGCGCACTGCGTCACTACGCTTGCGGAGAATGCCTTCCGCGTCCCATCCGTTTTGGTCACAGAGGGTTGCGAGTGCAAATAGTGCCTTGCCAACTTCCTCTTCACTCTGAAATGAAAGCCAAGGCTCTGAGTCGCCTGCTGTGGTTGTCGGTAGTGACTTCTTTCGAATGCGTTTTGCCGTATCGGAAGCGTAGTGGAGAGCAGGCAAACGTGGAGGGAGATCTTTGAAGACCGGTTCATCGGTAAGTCCCTTCGCGGCTTTCTCTTGCTTTTTAATCGTCTCCCATTGGGCAAGCACTTCGTCAGTCGTCATCTTCCCGGCGTTGGGTCCAAAGACGTGAGGGTGGCGGCGGATGAGCTTATCGTTGACGCCTTGGGCGACTCGGTCGAGGTTGAAGCGGCCGCTTTCTTGGGCGATTTGAGCATGCATCAACACGCTCAGTAAAAGATCGCCCAACTCTTCTTCAAGAAGAGGAAAATCGTTGTTGTCGATTGCCTCGATGACCTCGGAGCATTCCTCGATCAGGCAGGGGATGAGGGACTCGTGAGTCTGTTCCTGATCCCACGAGCAGCCCCCGGGAGCGCGCAGTCTTTCGACGGTCTTCTGTAGCTCCTCAATTGGAGTCATTGTTTGATCTCACCGTGGCCAAAGATCTCGTATTTGTAGGTGCAGAGTTCTCGGATCCCCATCGGTCCTCGAGCATGGAGACGATCCGTGGAGATGCCCACCTCTGCTCCAAGCCCGAATTCAAAACCATCCGTAAAGCGGGTACTGGCATTCCAGTAAACGGTGGCGGCATCGACGGCCCGGAGAAATTTACGGGCAGTTTTCTCATTCTCGGTGATAATCGAGTCGCTGTGTTGAGACCCATAATGATTGATGAAAGCAATTGCCTCGCCAACTGATCCAACAATGCGAATCGAGAGGATAAGTTCGAGATACTCGGTCGACCAGTCCTCCTCGACGGCCAGTTTACACGGGATCCGGGCCGCATCGAGGATGACGGCAGATTCCTCATCTGCCCGCAGCTCTACGCCTTCCTCGTGAAGTTTTAACGCGATTCCTGCAAGGTGCTGCGTCGCAAAATCCCGATGGACAACAAGGTTCTCGATGGCGTTGCAGACCCCGGGACGCTGACATTTCGCGTTTACGGTGATCGAAGTTGCCATTTCTGGATCTGCCTCCTGGTCGAGGTAAAGACTGCAAATTCCCTCGAAATGTTTGATGACAGGGATCGTTGAATTCTCGGCAACGTAACGGATCAACCCTTCGCCGCCGCGGGGGACGATGCAATGAACGTTGTCATCTTCCTTGAGGAGAAACCCGAGGGCTGCCCGGTCGGTTGTTGGAATCAACTGGACGGCATCAGGGCTGATCTTTTCATCCTCAAGGGCTCGCTGCACGAGTCCTGCGAGAGCCTGATTGGAGTGGAAAGCCTCTCTTCCTCCGCGCAGGATACAGGCGTTACCCGACTTCAAGCAGAGGGCTGCGCAGTCAATCGTGACGTTGGGGCGGGACTCATAAATGATTCCCACGACGCCGATCGGCACACGGACTTTGCGTATATCGAGGCCATTCGCTGGAGAGAGTCGTTCGATTTCCTCCCCGATAGGATCTGCGAGTGCGGCGACCTGCCGAACTCCCTCGGCCATGCCGGAGATCCGTTCCGGCGTAAGAGTAAGGCGGTCGAGCAGGGCCTGGCTAAGTCCATCCGTTTTCCCCGATTCGAGATCCTTTTCGTTGGCATCGGTCAGGGTGTCTGCCGATTCTTCAATGAGCGCAGCCAGACGGTAAAGAACCGCGTCTCTCTCTTCGCTGGAGGTTACGGCAAGATCGTAGGACGCCTCCCTTGCACTGGACGCGATTTTGGAGACGAGCTGCTCTAGGGATTCAGGTTCTTCAAACATGGAAAACGGAAGATAATGGAGGAGGATGGCTAAGGGATCAATCGGGAAGAGAGGGGGTTTTGCGTGATGTATAATTGCCGGGACTTCAAGCGTTGAGGAACGCTATCTTTCCAAACAGGGCGAGGTAGGCTGCGTACAAAATGTGCCAAGGTGCGCTCATTGCTCGGACAACCAAACCTTGCTGACTGGTTTTCTGAACACTAAGTTGGGAAAAGATGATGACTCAGGTTTTGATTTGGAGTGAAAAGATCGATGGTGTCGGTTTGAGGGGAGAATCTGGAAATTGGATTCAGACCTTTTGTAACCTGAGAGAAGTCCCAGCCACGCATCTTTGGCAAAGTCGTTGAAGTGCTAACCAGAACTTTTTTGCTCCGATTGATCCATTGAGAAAGTTTATCTGGGAGTTTTGGGTATTTGGCCTGAAGCAAGCGTCGGCTTGTATCTTTGGTGGATTTCTCCTTCTGATCATTCTGCTGACTCGGTTGTGGTATCCTGAAGGAGCTTGGCTTTACCGCTATGACTTTCTCTTTCTCTGTGCGGTAGCGTTTCAAGTCTTCCTCCTGGCGTTTAAACTCGAGGAACCTAGGGAGGCAATCGTCATTCTCCTGTTCCATGTCGTTGCAACCGGAATGGAAATTTTTAAGACACATGAATCCATCGGTTCGTGGGTCTATCCCGAGCCGGCTGTATTGAAGGTTGGCAACGTCCCTCTCTTTGCGGGATTCATGTATAGCGCCGTCGGTAGCTACATTGCGAGGGTCTGGAGGATCTTTGATTTCAAGTTTACGCACTACCCCAGGATTTGGATGACTGTTGTTCTGGTTTCTTTGATCTACATCAACTTCTTCACCCATCATTTCATTTTGGACATCAGGGTTCTGCTGCTTCTGGGAACCGTCGTTCTATTTCTGCGGTGTTTCGTGTATTTTAGAATTGACCGAATCCACCGTGGGATGCCGCTACTGGCCGGCTGGGTATTGGTCGCGCTCTTTATCTGGTTTGCCGAGAATATTGCGACCTACGCGAACGTATGGATTTACCCGAATCAGTCTGATGGCTGGAAGATTGTCCCTCTCTCGAAGTTGATGGCATGGTTCCTTCTGATGATCCTTAGCTTTGTTTTGGTGTCGTTGGTGCAACGTCCGGTGCCTTTCGTGCGAGGACTTTCGGAAGAGTAGATCCAGGGGATTATATTAAACCGCGCCTCATACAAAAATCGAAATCGAAATCGGTATCGCTATCGAATGCTCTCGAGGCCCGATTTCGATCCCGATATCGAATCCCGAGTAGGTTCTATTTAAGTAGCGAATTAATATTAAAAGATGAGAAACCGCTGTCGCGTTGTCGCCACAAAAAAAGCGGCACCTACTAGGTGCCGCCCTCTTGGGTTCCTGCGAAAGGGTGCTAGACGGTTCCAAAAATGGTCTTTCCGGTCGCGCACAGGTCGTCGACGGCCTGAATCATGCGTTCCTTCATGCTCTTTTCGGCTTTCTTCAAATAACTGCGTGGATCGTAGGTCTTTTTATTTCCCACTTCGTGGTCGATCTTCAGCACTCCTTCGATGTTTTCACAGACGTGGGTGACGATGGGTCGGGTAAAGGCGTATTGGGTGTCGGTGTCGATGTTCATCTTGACGACACCGTATTCCAACGTTTCGCGGATGTCACTCAACTCGGACCCTGACCCTCCGTGGAAAACGAGATCCATGAGTGCTTCTTCTCCATATTTATCCACGACTGCTTTCTGTCCGTCGCGGAGGATGGTTGGTTTCAGTTTCACTGCACCGGGCTTGTAGGCACCGTGAACATTTCCGAAGGTAGCCGCGAAGAGGAAAGGTCCGATTGGGTGGAGAGCCTCATAGACTTCGACCATATCTTCCGGGGTCGTGTAGAGCTTTTCGCTGGGTAGTCCTGAGGTGTCGTGTCCGTCCTCTTCGCCGCCGACGCAACCGGCTTCGACTTCGAGGATGATTTCCAATTCAGCACATTCCTTCAAAAGTTCTATGGAAATCTTCAGATTTGCTTCCAAATCGATCACTGAGCCATCGAACATATGGGACTGGAAGAGAGGCCCCTTACCCGCAGCCACGCGTTCGCGTGATGCGTCCAACAGAGGTCTGAGAAAACCATCGACCTTTTCAGGGTGACAGTGGTCCGTGTGGAGTCCGACGAGGATGTCGTACTTTTCAGCGAGTCGATGGGTGGCTTCTGCAAGAACGATGGCACCAAAAGCGGCGTCATTTACGCTCAGGCCTGAAGCGAACTGGCCTCCTCCCGTGGAAACCTGGATGATTCCATCCGATTTAGCCTCAGCGAAGGCGGAGAGGGCAGCGTTGATTGTGGTGATCGACGTGACGTTAACAGCAGGGTAGGCATAGTTTCCCTTCTGCGCGGCTGCGATCATAGCCCGATATTGTTCTGGTGTAGCGACTGGCATTTTTGAATGGGTTCGGTGGTGAAGTGTTAGCGCGTTGCGACTTTGGGTTACTTGGCTGCTTTGCCCTGGTTGGCGACTGCATCCATGGCTTTTTTGACCTCTTCAGGATCGCCCAGGTAATAGTTTTTTAAAGGCTTTAGGTCTTCGTCCAACTCGTAGACCAACGGCATCCCTGTGGGGATATTCAGTTTGAGAATTTCTTCCTCGGAGAGGTCATCCAAGTATTTAACGAGAGCGCGGAGGGAGTTTCCGTGGGCCGCTATGATGACCTGTTTCCCGGAGCGGATTTCCGGAACGATAGACTCGTGCCAATAGGGAAGGAATCTCTCCACGGTATCTTTGAGGCACTCCGTCAAGGGAAGTTGCTCGGGTGCCAGATTGGCGTAACGCGGATCGTGGCCGGGATACCGCTCGTCTTCCTTCTCGAGTGGTGGAGGAGGCACATCGTAGCTACGCCTCCAAATGAGAACTTGCTCATCGCCGTATTTCTCGGCGGTCTCCGCTTTGTTTAGTCCCTGCAGGCTACCGTAGTGTCGCTCATTGAGCTGCCAAGCCCGTCGAACCGGAACCCAAAGGAGATCCATTTCGTCCATTGCAATCCACAGCGTCCGGATGGCCCGTTTTTGGTAGGAGGTGAACGCTAGATCGAAGGCAAAGCCCTCTTTCTTTAGGTAGTATCCGGCGGATTTCGCTTGTTCACGGCCGGTATCGGTGAGGTCGACATCGGTCCACCCGGTAAAACGGTTTTCTAGATTCCACTGGCTTTCGCCGTGTCGGAGAAGAACGAGTTTGTGCATAGTCGCGAAAAAAAGGTTCGTTTGGCTCGCAGATTGAGAGAAGGGCGCGAAAACGTGCAAGCTCCAAGTTTGTGAAAACGGAGTGACAGTAGTTTGAAGGGGTGCTTATGGCCGCCATTACTCTGGACCGGACGCGAGTTGGTGGAGTCGCTGAACCCGAATCCGGGGCCCTGGGCGGCTGCTTTTGCCGCCGGAGAACCCCCCTTTGAACACTTTCGGCGGCTGAAGCCGCCGCTCCATTCTAACTGTCTAAATTTTGACTTTTGTGGAGGCGAAAGTTGGAAAATTGAAAAAGACCCTCGCCCTTGTGAAGCGGGCAACGTATCTAATGAGGATGATGGAAGTGAAAGTTGCGGTTCTCCCGGGAGACGGGATCGGACCCGAGGTCATGGTAGGAGCAATGACCATCCTGAAAAGGGTGGCCGAACAAGAGGGCTTCGCTCTGGATTACGCGGAATACCCCGTCGGTGGAGCCGCTATTGACAGTCATGGAACTGCCCTACCAAGTGAAACTCTGGTGGGCTGTCAGGCCGCAGATGCCATCCTTTTTGGCTCGGTCGGAGGACCCAAGTGGGAGAGTCTTCCACCGAAGGAGCAACCGGAGCGGGCTGCACTGCTGCCTTTGCGGAAGGCGTTCTCTTTATTTGCGAATATTCGGCCCGGATTGCTCTTCCCGGAGCTAGTGGAGGCATCGCCAATTCGACCAGACCGCATCCCGGAGGGGATTGATATCGTTTGCATCCGCGAGCTGACGGGTGGCATCTACTTTGGACAGCCTAAGACAACTGTTGAACTCGACGACGGGGACGTGGAATCGATCGATACGATGGTCTACAAAGCATCGGAGATCCGTCGCATTGCCGAAGTGGCAGCGGTAGCTGCGAAAGAACGAAGCGGCAGGGTGTGCTCGGTCGACAAAGCGAATGTGTTGGAGACCTCGGTGTTGTGGCGAAAGACGGTGACAGAATTTTTTGCCTCTGAATACCCGGAGATTGAATTGAGCCATCTCTACGTCGATAACGCTGCGATGCAGCTGGTTTCCAATCCAAACCAGTTCGACGTTCTCTTCACCGAAAATATGTTCGGCGACATTCTTTCAGACGAGTTGGCGGTCGTTTGCGGGTCGATTGGCATGTTGGCTTCGGCTAGTCTTGGAAAAGATCACAATGCACATGGGCATCCTTTTGGACTCTACGAGCCGGGTGGAGGAAGTGCGCCGGACATTGTCGGCCAGAATAAGGCCAACCCTTGTGCGCAGATTCTAAGTGCGGCTATGATGCTGCGCTACAGTTTTGGAGCCAATCAGGCTGCGGATCGGATCGAGGAAGCGGTCAAGTCTGTCGTAAAGAATGGCGTGCGCACCAGCGATATCGCCTTCGGTAGAGAAGCTGTCGGGACGGACCAGATGGTTGCGGCGATCCTGGATAAAATTGGATGAGGCGACCCGTGGGAGACGCTTTTCGAGTCACTAAACAACTCCTCGCTCTAAAAATCTCTTGCAGTTTGGGAAACTGCCTTCGTTGCCAACCGAGGGGTGTCTGATCGATGTCTGCTAAAGAGAATCTCGTTGGTATTTGGGTAGACGAAAACGAGGCTCAGGTGCACACGGCGTGGCGGTCTGAAAGTGGTGGCGCTGCGCGGGTGCAGCAGGATCCGTTTGAAGGATTCGCCTGGGTGGCCGAAAGCCTCTGTGAAGATCCGGAAGTAGGAGCGTTGCCACGAAAGCGGCTTGCGGGAAGCGGTGCTCTTTCTCATCTCATTGAAGGGAAAGATCCGCACTCTGCAAAGGTGCTCGCGAGGCTTTCGGGCGGACCCGCTCAGGTGGAGTCGGTTCGGCCGCTCGAACATCAGTTCATGCTGCGCAATGGGTTAAGGCTCTTCACACCGGGCTTTCTCGACGATCTGGTTCGCTGTCAGATCGATATCGAAACGGACTGCGAGAAGGAGGGAGGGTTTAGCGATGCGAGGCGCAAAGGGGATCGGGTTCTCGCGATTGGAATCCGTTGCGGCGGCAAGACCGAGTTTTTGGAGCTGGCGGAGAATAGCGATACCGCGGAGCGGGATCTCTTGAAGCGTTTCGGACGTCGATTGCGGGAGATTGATCCTGACATTCTTGAGGGGCACAACTTTTTCAATTTCGACCTCTCCTATCTCAATACGAGAGGTCGTCGTTTTAAACTAGCACCTGACTGGGGTCGATTCGGGGCATCGGCTAATTTTCGTAAAAGCCGGGTCAGGATTGCTGAAAGGTGGTTCGACCTTCTTCGCTGCGACATTCCCGGTCGGGCGGTTTTCGATACTCTGATTGCGGCCCAGTTTTACGACCTTACCCAAAGAAGTCTGCCATCTTTCGGTCTGAAAGATCTCGCCCGCCATTTCGGGCTGAGCACGGCGGAAGATCGAACGTATCTTCCAGGAGAGGAAATCGCCGGTGCTTTTTGGAAAGATCGGAAGACTTTCCTGAGCTATCTCGAGGACGATTTGCGGGAAACGGAAGGTGTAGCGACGATTCTCCTGCCTACCTACATCGCACAGGCGGCGATCTTCCCGATGACTTTGCAGGAGATACTCCTTCGTGGCACCGGCACTCGGGTGGAGATGATTTTTTTGGAAGAGTACTTCCGAGCGGAGCGTTCTTTACCGGTCCCACAGGAGTCCCGGTCTTTTGAGGGTGCTGTCTCGCGCAGTTTTGAGACGGGAGTCTTTCGCAAGGTTCTTCACTTCGACGTCGCCTCGCTTTATCCAAGTCTCCTGCTTCACATCGGCCGAAACCCGCGCAATGATGACCTTGGGGTGTTGATTCCCGCGCTGGAACGGCTTCGCTCCGAGCGGCTTTCTTATAAGAAAAGAGCTCAAGAGGAGTCTGAGCCGAGTTTGCAGCAGGAGTTTTCCGCAAGGCAGAACAGCTTCAAGATTTTGATCAATTCGTTCTACGGCTATCTGGGTTTCGGTGGGGCTCGGTTTGGCGATAGTGATCTGGCGGCCGAGGTAACGGCAGGGGGTCGCGAAATTCTGGAGCAATTGATTACCAACTTTCAGTCCAAGGAGTGTCGGGTTCTCGAGGCGGATACCGATGGGATCTATGTGTCGGCTCCCGAGTGGTTTCAGAATCCGGAAGGGTTGTTGGAATTGGTCAACGGTGATCTTCCGGAAGGGGTCGATCTGGAGTTCGACGGTGCCTACGAGGCGATGTTTTGCTACAAGGCGAAGAACTATGCGTTGCTCGATGAGGGGAGTGTTGTGGTTAAAGGATCGGCCCTTCGTTCACGGGGAACAGAGCCGTTTCTCCGCGATCTGACCCAGCACCTGATTGAGTGGTTGCTCGGACAGCGCAAGGAGCATCCCAGGGAGACGATCACCGAACTTCGGTCCAGACTCGAAGAGCACTCGATTCCCGTCGAGGAATTGGCAAAGGCAGAGTTCTTGAGTCAGTCGCCGACCGCTTATGAAAAGGCGGTTGCTGATAAAGGAAAATCCCGGAGGGCATCGCTTGAGGTGGCCCTTCGGATGAAACCAGTCCCAAAAATGGGAGAAAGAGTCCGCTACTATGTGGGTGAGGGCGAGAAGCGGACTTCGCCCGAATGGCAAAAAGCGCGTGCCTTGGAAGAGTTTGATCCGGTAGCGGCACCTTACGATCCCGGCTATTATCAAAAACGAATCGAAAACTGGCTGAAACGATACGGCGAGTTTTTAGGCGATGATCTATGAAGCGAATCCTAACGCTTTGTTCCCAACCACTCTTTGAAGCGAGAGGTTCTCCGCTGCGAGTGAAGGCGTTTCTGCGGGCTCTAGGGCACGACGGATTCTCCATGGACGTCGTGACCTTACCCATTGGCGCGGAAGTGGATCTACCGGATTCGGTGCGACTGTTCCGTGTATGGAATCTTCCGGGGGTGAGAGAGATCCGGATTGGACCCTCTTGGCCGAAATTTATTTTTGGAAGGATGATTGCAGTCCGAGGGATTCTTCTCGGCCTGTTCCGCCGCTATTCGAGCGTCCATGGAATCGAAGACATGGGGTTGGCCGCTTGGCTGGTTGCACGAGTTACAGGTGCCCGTTTTGTATTTGAAAAACACTCCGATCCGGGCTCCCACCGCTCGGAGTCGAGGATGAAGAACTTGCTGATGACGGTTTATGCTTCGTTGGAGAGGTTTGTCTGTCGTCGTGCGGACGTGATTATTGTAACGGGACCCGGTCTTGCGAAGCAGGTTCACCGTTATCGGGTGCGTGGAGAGGTTCATGTAATTTCAGATGTTCCCTCAACGGACCGAGAAGGGAAGAGTGAAGAGATTCCCCGATGGAGGGAACTTTTCGGCTGCCACCCCAATGATCTTGTAGTCGCCTACATCGGATCGTTCGCTGAATACCAGGGAGTACCGCTCCTCTGTGAAGCAATACGGAAAGTGCTGCGCAAGGAAGGGGTGCTTCGTTTTGTTTTCGTGGGAGGCTCAAGAGAGGATCGGGAAAACACGGCAAAAATCGGACGGGAATGTGGTTGTTCGGAACGCGTAGTTCATCTGGACCGCATTCAGCCAGACGAGGTCGCTGACTTTTTGATCGCTTGCGATGTTTTGGTATCTCCACGGTTGCAGGGCGGAAATACACCTTTGAAGGTTCTCGATTACTTGCGGTCGGGGCGTTGTATCCTTGCCACGGATACGGCCGCCAATCGGTTGGTTTTGGATGAGAACGTGGCCCTGTTGGCTCCTCCCGACGCTGGGAGTCTGGCGGAGGGAATTGAACAGCTCGCGGAGGATTCCGAGTGGAGAGATCGACTAGGGCAAAACGGAAGGCTTCGTTATGAGGAGAAATTTGGTTTTGACCGGTTTCATGACGATTTGTTGAAGGTGTTTGCCACTCAGGATCGAAACCGGAAGGTTTTTGGGGTTGAGAACGGGTAGCGGATAACGCTTTCCTGAGGAATGAGCGAAGAGTTGGAAGGTCTCATCGACAAAAGGTTGGACGAATTTCGTACATTCGCTGAGGCAATCACTCGGGAAGCAGGAGAATTGGTTGCCGAGCGTTTTCGTAGAGGAAGCTTCGAGGTTGAAGATAAGGAGGACGGTTCACCGGTTACGGAAGCAGACCGGGACGCGGAACTCTTGTTGAGGAAGCGGATTGAAAGTAGATTTCCTGAGCACGGGGTGATTGGCGAGGAATTTGGTGGAACCGATGTCTCCCGTGACTTCGTCTGGGTTCTGGACCCGATTGACGGAACGAAGAGTTTTATTCACGGGGTTCCCTTATTCGGAACCTTGGTAGGGCTGCTTCACGAGAATCGATCGGTGATCGGCTGCATCTTTCAACCGGTTCTCGATCAGATGGCGGTCGGAGACAATCGGACGACGTTTCTCAATGGTGAACCGACCCGCGTGAGAGAGGCGAGGGCGATATCCGATTCGACTCTTCTCCTCACGGATCCCTCCGACCCGGTATTTCTTGATCGGGGCGAGGTCTTTAAGTCACTGATTCGGGAGGCAGGAATCGTTCGCTCATGGGGGGATTGTTTTGGGTATCTCTCCTTGGTGAGCGGAAAGGCGGATGCGATGCTCGATCCGGTTCTAAGTCCTTGGGACCTTTTGCCACTGCTGCCGGTTCTAAGGGGTGCTGGTGCCATCGTCTCTGATTTTCGAGGACTCAACGCAGAGGAAGGAAACTCATTGATCGCCTCATCCAGCCGCGAGTTTCATGATCGGATTCTGGAGTGCTTTGCGGGTGGCCACTGATTGGGTCGAAATCGCGGGAAAGGTTGTGGAAGATGCGGTTGGTGCGCTGCCTCCCGAGATCCGTGCGGTCGCCAAGGCGATCCCCATTCTGTTGGAGGAGGAAATGCCTAAGCACCTGATTGATGATGGTTGGGAACCTGACCTTCTGGGAATGTTCGATGGTGCGGATGTGGGAGAGGAGGAAGCGGGGCAGGCAAGGATTCTCATTTTCCTCCGAAACATCGTGGATTTTGTAGAGGGAGATACTGGAGAGTTTCGAGAGGAAGTGCGGGTTACACTTCTTCATGAGCTCGGTCATCTTTTGGGTTTGGATGAGGAGGATCTGGTAAGGCGCGGTTTGGAGTAGCTTTCTTGGGCGGATTGGCAGAGAGATAGCAAACTTGAAACGTTGAACTTCCAACGCTAAACAATGTAAGAACCCCCACATGCTCGAAGGTAGGGCCGACATCCGCTTCATCCAGTAACTCCTCGGCCACGAGAAACTCAAGACGACACAGATCTACACCGAAGTGAGCATCAAAGAACTCATCGAGGTCCACGGACGGACGCACCCTTCGGGCAAAGAGAGAACTTGAAGAATCCCGGAATTCGGCCATGATCTTCTCCATGAATTTTACGGTGACATTGGACCGCGATGAGGACGGTGTTTGGGTGGCCGAGTGTCCCTCGATCCCCGGATGCGTGAGCCAAGGCGAAAGCCGCCAGGAAGCCTTGGAAAATGTTCGTGAAGCGATCCTGCTTTGCTTGGAAGTACGTTCGGAACGGGGCTTGCCGCTGACAATCGAAACCCGGCAAATCGAAGTCGCCGTCTGAAATGCCCTCCCTGCCGAGTTTGAGCGGACGCGAGGTCGCCAAAGCCTTCGGCCGGGACGGCTGGGAAAAAGTCCGCCAACGCGGAAGCCATATGGTGATGGTCAAGGACGGCAGCATGACGACACTCTCCGTTCCCGATCACAAGGAAGTTGCCAAAGGAACCTTGCGAAGCCTGATCCGTGCATCGGGACTGACGATTGACGAGTTCCTGAAGCTGACCCGATAACGAGCTATTTCTTTAGCTGCTTCGCGTCCCGATGGATCCGCCCGAAAAGCCTTGCCCGGAAGTCGGTCCAAAGGCAGATTCAAGACCGCTGCAATGGTTGCCCTGAATCCAACATACGCACCGGAGGAAACCGGCTCGGGGTCAAAAAACCGCGTCGGGGGATTTTTTTCTAGCTGCCGGACGCGTCAGGTCCGATCGCTCCGCAAGCCGCTATCCGCGCCAGGAAAACGGGCTTACCGTTACGATAATCGCGTCGGGTCACCCATTTTGGACATCCGCCGACCGGGCAGGATTACCGGATGGCACGAACCGGCACTTTTATGCGCAGGTGCCGACGACGGGGCTGGACCCTATGGGGCTGAATCGAGTAGAGTTATCGCCAAGACCAGTAGAGCGGAGTCAATTTGACGTTCACACCTTAAATAATGTATCGGTCAGCGGCAACATTCACGCGAGTGCGTTTATTGAAGGATGCGTAGATCCTGCAAACCCGGTTGCTCCATCGATCACTGGTTATAGCTTATCTCTTAGGCCAAACCCTTATTTGTCAGATAATGCAATTACCGGCCCACTTGCCTACCTTAAAACAGAGGTGACTTTATTGCACTCCGATGTCGGTCTTGTGAACGAAACCTCTACGGAGTGGACGAATTCAAACGGTGCTACAGTTCGCATGATAACAAAAACATATAGAGTAGACCTTGAGGTGAAAGAGATAAACTACGCAGGTGGCAAAGCCGTAGACCACGAAGTTCACAGTCTCCCGAGTCAAGAGTTTCTGTTTATAGCCCCAGGAGAGAACTAGATGAAAGTAATAAAGATGTGTGTTCTAGCATTAGGATTAATTCAGTGCGCTCTACTTTTTGGTGAACGTCACATTATAGTGTCGGATTTCCTGCGTTCTGACGAAAAGTCAGTAGCCTTCTTCAACTCCCTGAACACATCTGATCCATCTAGATTCTTTGAAATATACGTTGAGGGGAATGAGCATTCCCCAATTGGCTACCAGTCAGAAGAAGAAGAGGTGGAATTTTTTAATGGAGTGAGAGAAAATGTACACCGTTTTCTGTCCGATCCTACAGTCGTTGAAGTAAGAACCGTTGAACGCGGTGACGATCTGAAGATTGAGTACTGGTTTACGAGGCCCGAAGACTTAGTGCTGACGGATCGTGATGCGCAGAGAGAGGCGATGGTGATTCCGGTCTATCTTGTCGGAGAGGACCAGCAACCCGTTTTTGGAGGAGGTGTGCAGTTTATAAACTTTAAAGTTGAATATGAGTAGCGGAGCCGAAACGAGCGGGAGAAACGGGCCAAGCTAATCCTTGCTCTTTTTTCCGAGTTGCCGGATTTCTAGGATACAGACATCGGGGCCGATGTCCCTCCACCGAAAAAACCTACTGAACAGATACAATTTTTCCTTGGAGCCCGTTGGGCAGTCGAAAGGTCGCGCCGGCTTGTTTTCCGGCTAGGGTCGCCCCGAGAGGGGACTGAACCGTTAGGACCGAAATCTCTTGTTCGTTCACCTCAAGGATTTCTCCTCCACCCACGGAGCAAAGAAAGAACCATTCTGATTCTCCATCCAAATCACACTCTACCAGTGCTCCTCGCATGACCTTTTCACGGGGTTGGATCATTTCATCGCGGAGGGTTTTGAGGTCTGAAATCGCTTGTGCGTTCTCCGTGGCAAGTGAGGCTTGGCCAGCTGCTAGATAGGAGGCCTCAAGACCCTGCGTGTCGTATTTGGATTCGGCGCGTGCTTCTTCGTTCGTGGCATAGTCTGCCGCGTCTCTCGACGCTCCGATCGCAACCCCCAAATCTTCCTCCAGCCTCGCGAGCAAAGAATCATAGACCTTGATCTTGTCCATACCTTTATCTCCCCGAATTCGAGATTAATCCGCCTCAAGGATCTTCCGGTCCTCTTTGAGTTCGGCGCGTCTTTCTTCGGTGACTTCGGGGTAAGACATATCAAGCATTTTCATGTGTTCGAGAATGACCTGAGCCGTAATCAGACGCATGTTTTTCTTGTCGTCGGCAGGAATGATGTACCACGGTGCGACGTTGGCTGCCGTTGCATTGATGGTCTCTTCGTAGACCTCTTGATACTGAGGCCAAAATTTCCGGTCGTTGATATCTCCGTCCTCGAATTTCCAGTTCTTCTCCGGTTTGTCGATGCGGTCAAGAAACCTCTTCCGCTGTTCATCGTAACTCAAATGGAGAAAGAATTTCACGACGTGAGTCCCATTTCGCCACATGTGTTTCTCAAAATCTTCAATAGACTCGTGCCGACCGCTCCAGAGTTCTTTCTTGTTTGAGGTTAGCTCCTCGGGAAGCTTCTGCCTCTTGAGGATCGGAGGATGAATCCTCGCGATGAGCACTTCCTCGTAGTAAGAACGATTGAAGATTCCGATTTGACCTCGTTTGGGCAGGCGGAGAGTGGTCCGCCAGAGGAAATCGTGCTCGAGTTCATTTTCGCTGGGCTTGCGAAACGCGTTTACATTGACGCCGTGGATGTTGACGCCATTCATCACCGCTCGAATTGTCCCATCTTTACCCGCCGCGTCCATGGCCTGAAAGATGAGAAGCATACTGTAGCGCCCGTGCGCGTACATCATCCGTTGTAGCTCGTTGATCTCGTTCTGCAGATCGCGCAGCTTCGCCTTGTAGTCTAGTTTGTCAGCGTACAAATCGTCGATTCTCGTTGGATGATCATCCAACTTGAATTTGCCCTTCCGGGTAACCGCGAAGTTTTTCGTTTCGATCATATGAGTTTGTCGTGCTTGGCGTGAAACCTAGGATGGAGGAGGGTCGGTGGGAAGTCTGATATTAGGTTGGAATCAGCTGTTCGAGGGTTGTCAGGACAGAGTCGGGTGAAAGGATCTCGCAGAACGGATGAGTTTCCCGCAGGCGCAGCGATCGCTGATCCCCCGCGAAAAGAGCAGTTTGTAGACCGATATGACTCGCTGCTGAAATATCGTTCAGCATGTCGTTTCCGACGTAGAGGCAGTCGGCCTCATTCACGTCCGCCCCGATTCTCTCCAACAAGAGCGAAAATAAGTGGGGTGACGGTTTGGCTTCTCTTTCTTCAAAGGACCAAACGCAGAGGTTTTCGTCGAAACCGAGATCCTCCAGGCTTTCTCCAGTCAGGGCCGAAAAGAGAAGCGGCGTAAAGAACTGCGCGTTCGAGACGACCCCGAAAGCGGGGAAATAGTCTCGCAGACTCTTGAGTGTGGAAACGAGGCCGGGCATTGGCCAGACCGGGTTTACCTCGAGCTCAAATCGGAGAGCAATTTCCTCGATCGCTTTAGGCGAAGGAAAAAAACCTTTCACAGTCTCCTCGATAAACGACTGCCAAACCTCACGAATCTCCACTTCCGGATATTCGACGCCTTTTGCTCTGGTTGACTCCTGATGATCTTCGATTGCTTCGAGAAATTTTGCTTCGAGAATTTTCGCAGGAGGAGGACTGGGAGCCCCCGCATCCACCAACACTTTCATAAGCGCAGATCCGCGATCTGCCGGAGCACTATTCCCTATATCTCCAACACCGGAAACCATCAAGGTGCCGTAAATGTCGAAAACCAAGTGCGTGAATGCTTTGGAGGGCGGTCTTGGCTTTTCGCCCGTGGGTATCGGGTCCAGTTTTGAAGAGGATTCGCGAATGATGCGGATCAAATCGTCGGGGTCGGAATAGAGAGAAACACTCATTCAACAAAATGGGGACGAAATCGAGACGGATGGAGGAAGCCGGACAGCACTTTATCGGTATCGATCGAGTCAATCGGACCCGAAGGAGACTCGGCAACGAGTTTGTAAATCATTTCCAGTTTGTCTGCATACGAGGATAGACTGAAATTCTTCAAGATGGTTGCACGGGCGGACTCAATTTCAGTGTCGGAAGGAAATTCACCAGAAAACGGCAGGGAAAAGGGAATGTTCTTTTTCTTAATAGTAACCAGCGCATCTTCCTGAAGCGATTCGCCAAGGAGTGCGAAATCGATATCGGAGGAGTTGCGGATCTCTTCCTCGATTTGAGAAACCTCTTCAGAAGTAGAAGCGACTCCGAAGGAGGAGTAGGCGGACTCTACACCCTGACGCCATTTTGAAGCGACCTTCTTCACATCAACTGCCTCTGTGGGGACAGGCAGACGATCATAGAGGGATTCGAGGGGAACTCCACTTTCGACGAATTCTGAGGTTATTTCGGGCAGATTTCTTCCGACGACTGGTCTTCCGAACGTCCACGGTTCTAAGAACGAAAGACCAAAACCTTCAGCGACACTGGTTGAGACGACTGCGCGGCAAGAACCAATCCTTTCCTCGAATGAGAGGTCGTCTTCTTCCGCAACACCGAGAGAAACCGGAAGACTCAGTTTCGCACCTATATCCTTCCACCGTTCGAATTGTCGTTGGTAGGCCGCATTGGTCGGAGGAAGGGTCGTCTTCCAATGGAACTGATTTCCACCTGCGTAAGCGAGGAGCAGGAATTCTCCAAAGTTCTTTCGGGCCAGTGCCCGAACAGGGTAGAGGAATAGATCCGAATCTTTTTCAGCTGAAATGAAATCAGACGAAGGAATCGGGTTGGCGAGGGAGAATACGTGATCGGTTGGCATTCCCGCCGAAAGAAGAATTCTGCGGTCCCGTGCATTCAGTGTGGCAAAGCGCACTCTTTCGCTGTGGGGAAAAGGCGATTCGTTCAATTGCCTGGCTGCCTCACGCAATTGGAAGTTTGCAGGTCGAAAGTCCTCTGCAAAATCGTGCTCATGGAGGAGGAGAGCTTGTCCACTGGCAGCAAGTCGGTGGACGAGTCCGACCATAGCGGTGTTTTTCCCCAGAGCTGGGTTATGGATGTGCCAAACATCGGGAAGGTGGCCAGCAAAGAGAGTGCGGGCTGATTGGCATATGGTCTCGTAGAGTTCGTCTGCACTCGGCGTCTGGTTCGCGGTGGTCGAGTAATCGAGCCCGGGAATGAAATCGGAAGGTGCGTCTATTCCGTCGACGGGCCGCCCGGAAAGGAGCGCAAATTGGTGGTCAAACCGGGTACGGAAAGCGTCTAAGGTAGAAGACACCACACGGGTAACTCCGCCGCGGTCGAAGTGGTAGTGAAGGATCGCGATTCTCACTTGCGGGAGCTCATCGTGACCTACGTTCTCTTAGCCTTTTAAAGAATTGTAAACGCGATATTCGGAATTCACGTAGGGTGCCGCTCCAAGAAAGTCGTCCGTGTTCATTGGTTTCGAAGATGTAGTGGGGTAGTTCGCTTACGTGAAGCGGAAGAGCTAATACCAAGTTTAAGAAGGATTGGCAGTTATGTTGCAGCTCAGGCTCATCCCACATCCCGCCATAACTATCAATTCTTCTTAAACTTGGTTTACCCCCTGCGGTAACTTTTGACAGACTACTCGGCGAGAAATTTCTCGATAAGCGGGTATCTCCTTTTTGGGACTCAGGTAAAAACCAGACTCTACTCAGGTAGAATTATCTTGATGCGATAAAAGCACTTATCGAGGCCCTCTTCGTGAGGTGTTGAGAGAAGAATGCGTTCATCCAGAGCCGTTATTGACTCAACGTCTGTCCAACTATTTTGGGAAAGGTCCAGCGAGCGCTGCAAGATATATGTGGCGCCAAGAATAGCTTCAACTTGCAACGCATCATTGCTTCCCTCGTGGAAACACATTGCCGAGATTTGAACAAGGTCGGCGGGATCTCCGGAGGGGTTGGGAGGAATAGTGTGGGAAGCACTACCATCAATCCTGACAAGGCGAATGGCATCGGCACTGGCTATCTTGACGCTGCCTGTTTCGGGAACCGTGACAATCACTTGTCCATTCGAACTCGCTGCAAAAGTGTAGTCCCCCAAGTGATTCCATTGTCCTGCAAGGCTTGGGTCACTCTGATCGACAACAGTGTTTGCAATGCCGCCGTCGTGAATGATGCGGTAAGGCACTTGATCCGAACGAAATCCATTGGAGTGGGTCCACCAAGCGTAGATGCCGTATTGGCCGTCTTCCGGAATGTTAATATCCCAGCTGAAACTGTCTCCTGGATCGTCGCTGAAGACCGAGTCTGAATGGAAGGCTGGACTTCCGGATGAGGTTCCCCATGAGCCTTGGGAACTCGTCGTTGAGCTCAAATTGTCCACGATGAGTTCTTCCGGCACTTCATGAAACGTGCGCTCCCAGCGGATGGCATCGGCATTGATCTGTTCTCCGCGCAAGCTTGAGAGAGTGACGGATTTCTCGGAGCCAGCATCAAAGGAGTATTCTCCCAGGAAAACCCATTGAGACGCTAGAGTCACATCCTTCTGGCTTAGCGTAATGGCTTCACTTCCTTCAGCATGATGGACGGTATAGGTCACACTCGGACTACGGGTGGAAAAAGCTGTCCATCGGGCATAGACACGATAGACAGCGTCTACAGGGAGATTGGGAGTCCAGGTAAAGCTCTCATTGCCGGTATCATTGTTGGAATATATCGACGCACCATTGTAAGCCCCACTGGCTCCGGAAGAGAGCCAGGTCCCGATTTGAGAAACCGACCCTTGCGAAGGATCATTTCCCTCTTCATCAAGCACGATTTCCGAGGGAATATTGCTAATGTTTAGTGTGACGGTAGCCGGCTCTCCCAGAGATCCGTCTGATGCGGCATAGATAAACCGATCTTCACAGATCACTCCGGCAAGAGGCAGGTAGTGAAAGCTGCCATCAGGATTGAGCTGGAATTCTTGTGCGTAGAGTGGTGGAGAGATTAATACGGCAGCAAGCGTATCATTTTCTACATCTGCATCATTGGCCAAAAGCCCTGGACTGGAAACATCCAGCGGTTCACCGAGTAGATTTCTGTATCGGTCATCAACAGCAACGGGAGCGTCGTTGACTGATGAAACTGCGAAATCAACCGTGATGGGTAGACTGTAAAGATTTTCAGGAGTACGTAGACGGTAAGAGAACTGATCGTTGCCGAAGTAGTCTGGATCCGGTATGTATGTAAAAGAGCCGTCCCGTGAGAGACGCATTGATCCATGCACGGCATTTTGGATAAGCAGGGCCATAGGACCATGATTTTGGCTTGTGTCACAAAGAGAGGGTGCCCCATAGCCATCGTTTAGTAGAACTCCGGAGTCAGAGGTGATTTTGAGAACATGATCTTCATTGAGGAAGTAAGCATCGGCTTGTCCCGTTGGGGTGTGAGCGGAGACAAGCTTATCCGCTCCTGCCCACGGAGTATTGTTTTCGCGGAGATCGCCATCAATATCCTGAGTGAGATCCACATCCAGATCTTCGGTGTCAATCGTGCTGAGGGCCACCCCCACAGTGCGAGTTGTGTTGTCCTCGGGAGCCAAGTGTAGATCTCCGCCAATGGTATTGGCAAATAGGGGTGATGCTACAATGGAATTGCTATCCTGACCACTAGTGCTTTGCCAATCTGCGAAGTCGTCCATCCGTTCGCCTTTCCAAATGAAGACACCTCCGGGAGACCAGATATTGCCATCGATACTGAATCCTGAGGTTGAGACACTAGGGTTGTAATTGTGAGCTATGTTCTGGCCACTTGAGCCAATGTTGGCAAAGAGGTTGTTTTTGATGAGAAAATTACGTTGTGGATTCGTCACTTGGTCCAAATCGATCAGAATCCCGTAAAAATTGTGGCCCTCGCCGGGACCCCATATGGTGTTGTGAGCTACGGTGAGCGTACCGGGTTGAGCGGCTTGACCCGACTCTGTCATCCCCGGGCTCAGGATAAGGGCAGATGCCCCCCACACTGGAATATGGATAAAGTTGTTTACGATGGCGATGTCTTCGGTGGTGCGGCCTATATCGCAGCCTGGTTCGATCCTAATACCTACTGGTTTTCCACCTCCCGGTCCCCAGTCGTCGTGAGTGGTGATGATATGGTTGCTATCGACAACAACGTTATCAGTCGTTCGGTTTGGCCCAAAATTCAATGAGCATCCGTCAATAGTGACGGCGGCGCGGGCGTTCAGAAAGAGGTTGTTGCGGACAGTTACATTGCGTTGATCCGGGCGGATAGCTACCATGCGAGGGCCTCCTTGTCCGTAGCTCCAGTCTCCGGGGCGACCGTCAAAGATACTATCCAGAATCTCGACGTTCTCGTGAGCCCCCCAGATTTTGAACCCAGTGATACCTGCTCCGTCGAAGGACTTGCAGTTCAATGTCATGTTTTGGAAGCGGAAATTTCCACTGCCGTTAGCGGGGGCACCACGAGCAAAAAAGTCTCCGAAGCCATCCACCAGGATGTTGCACATAGCGATATGTTGAAGAGCCGTATCCCCATTCCAGAATGTTGCAACTATGCGTTCACCACCTCGGTGCTCAAAATGAACAACGTCTTCAGGAGGGACACTTGGATCCCATGGGGTGTTCGTGTTGATATTTTTCATCTCGACGTCGTGCACGTAAATGTGGCTCACGTCGTTACCACCGCTGCGGGAAAATCGAATTGCTCCACGGGAACTGTCAGGCGACCAGCCCTGGAAGTTATGGATGCTTAAATGGGCGATCTCAACGTAACTGACCTTGTTATCATTGTAGATAGCAGTGATCAGCCCGCTACTTCCATCAATGACAGCTTGATCGTCCTTATCGTAGGGCGGGTATTCTCCATCCTCATCTTTGTCCCAGCCAATGATACGCATCGGATCAGCAGGAAACTCAAAGTGATCATCGGGCCTTGTGTAGTGGCCTGGCTTGCCACTCTGGGTAAGGGTAATTTCCTCTCCGAAGATACCGTATATGCAGATGATGTCTTCTATACCATTCGCAGCTCCATCGCAAAGATCGAGGGCTGCTTGAATGGTTTTCAGAGGAGCGTTCTTGGTTCCCGGATTGCTGTCGTTCCCGTTGAAGGAATCGACAAAAAAATAGTCTTCGAAATCACCGTCTCCATCCGGATCCAACCAGTTCCAGTTGGATCCGTTCCGGCCCAGAATATTGTCTACGCCATCCTCACCGATTTCGCCATCATTATTCAGATCAAGACCACAGGGTCTGGCGCGGTAACCTCGGTCTCCGGCATGGCATTCATTTTGATAGAATTGAGCTTCAAGGACAGACTCCCTGTTTGGCATCGTATATGTGGTGGTCGGAGAAAATGGATCGGCGATCCCACTATCTCCCAACCAACGGGCAAAGGTGCGACCTGCGACACTTTGATCTGCCTGAATGGGAATGACTTGTTCCGGGCCGTATTCTCCCTGGCCACTGCCGTCGTAAACTGTGAGAGTATGGGGAGTGCCAATGGGCTTGTAAATCGCGGTTATCGTTGTGGAACCGCTTCCCATAGTAAATGTGGTCTCGGTGGCAAAGAGGTCGTCAATCTCTTCGACACTGCCCTCCCATGTGTCGAAAACGAGGCCAGGTGCGGGAGCCGCAGCCTGGATCGGAACGATTGTGCCTGTTGCATACATGCCACTACCACTCCCACCATAAATAAGTAGATCGTGTTGAACCGGTCCGTTGCCACGAGTCAGACAAAGATCTCCAGAGGCCGAATCGACCTCCAGATGCCAGAGGTTCCGGTCAACATTGGAGGTGAAAAAAATACCGTCGTTGGTAATGGTCTCTCCGTTGACGAGAACATATTTCCCGTTGCCAACAGTAAGCCCCGAAACATCTAACTGGCTGCTGGAAGAAAAATAGACATCTTGTGCTCGTAACGTACTGACTCCGTTACCAGAAAAAATAAGCTTGGATGAGGTGTTTTGAGTGAGAGCAAGATCTCCCAGATCAATAGAAACCTGATTGCCCCGGATCTCCATGACACCCGACTGAACTTCGGTCAGTCTGTTAGAGACTTGTTGATAGGTCGCATCGCCTTCCAGGAGAAAAATCCCGGGTTGCGTTCGGTCGATGGAATCCACAGTGAGGTTTTGCTCCGCATTCAGACTGCCTCCCGAGAGGATAAGAGAACTATTTGAGGTTGTTGGAGCGAATCGACTTCGTCCAATTAGAATCTGGTTTCTTGCAGTCGCTGTTCCACCCTTGATCTCCATGGTCCCCCAGGCGTCGGATCCTCGATTGGTCGAGCCTATCAGTAGGAAGGAATTTACAGTTAAGAGGCCTCCCTCCATGACGAAAACCCCGTGTTTGTCTTTCCCGACTTCAAAAATGCTTGAGACATCGAGTGTGCCAGAGTCGGTAAGAGTCAGAGTGTTGGTGAAACCACCATCGAGTCCGTATTCAGAAATCTCAATGCTTTGGGCAACAGCTCCCGGGCCTTTAATGTGACAGTGGACTTCAGTGGATGTGTTGCCGATCTGGACCACATCCGAATCGGTTGGCAGCACTTCTTGGTCCCAGTTTAGGGTCTGGTGCCAGGGGAAGTCTCCCTGTCCATCAGCACTGAGCTCTAAAAAACTGATTTCTCCACTTGAAAGACAGGGCACCAGCAGAGTGGATGCTGCGAGGCCAAGAATCCGGATCGCTTCACAGTCAAGGCTTTGGCGAAAAAGCATGCACATGAGGAGGAGGATGGAAAAGCAATAGGTGAACCGATGATGGACTTGTGGAAGAGATGGTCTACACCCTTTTGAATACAAATAGGTTTTTCAGCCAAATTAAACCGAAAAAACGGGCGTCCTGAGAAAGAAATCGGGACTTTGAAAAGGTTATTCCGCAAACCTGAGAACAGGTTGTCGGATCTGTGTGCTGCGTTAAAAGAAAGTTGGTTCAACTACAGGAGTCTCACGTTTAAGTGGCGCATGTGTCTTTCGGGACCTCCAAAAAATCACTTTCCGTGAAATTTTTCCCGATAGGCCGGGACCTCAATCATGGGTCTACGCTCCTCTTCGACGATGTCGAAGGTGACCTGTTCGTATTGGTTTTCCTGAACCTGGAACTGGCGGTAGACGGTTTCTAGATCCGGAAGGCGATCAAACATTCCAAACGCCTTCATCCGTCTCAGGAAAGTCTGAAGGATGCCAAACGACATCTTACCAAGGGCAAGGGTGGTCTGGTTGCGGTGCACTCTTTGATCGAGGTCGGTTTGGCCAAACGCAGCGAGTCCGAACTCGTGGTAGACGTCGAGGATGTGTGAGGTTTCGACACCGTAGCCGATCGGAAAGGGGATTTTCTCCAACACATTCCGTCGGACGGCATACTCTCCGGACAAAGGTTGGATGAGGGCGGTCAACTCAGGGAAAAACAGGGAGAAGAGTGGACGAACAAGAATCTCGGTAACTCGTCCGCCTCCGCTTGGGCGGATACCTTGTGAAAAAGCAAGGGGGCGATCGTAGAACGCCTTCACGTATTGGATGGTGTCGTTGTAGACGAGTGGTGCGATCAGGCCATAGGCGAAACGGGGATGGATGTTTTTGATATCCGCATCTACGTAACAGATGATGTCGCCGTCGAGCTGGTGAATTGCCTTCCAGAGGTTTTCGCCCTTGCCCGGTTTGTCCCCCTCTTCCGGAAGGATTTCAGAAGCTAGGTAAACGTCGGCCCCGAATGATGCGGCCACTTCGCGAGTTTGATCGGTCGAACCGCTGTCAATGACCGCGATCTCGTCGACAACAGGATAACGCTCCATGAGTTCGGAACGAAAAATCACGATCTCTTTTCCGATCGTCTTTTCTTCATTCAGAGTAGGTATGCAGAGGGAAATCCTGAGCCCCTTGGATTCCTTCTCCCGAATCAGCGCGAGAAGATCCCAGAAGTCGCTGTAGTGGAAGGTATTCGAATCGAGCCACGATTCGATGACTTTATTACTCATCGCAATGTCCTCCGTCGATGGCCCGAAGAAGGCCAATTAATTGGGCGACACCCTGAAAAACCGGAGAAATGCGGATTGTCTCGTTTCGTTCGTGCAGGTGCTCCCCCTGGCTGAGACCCACCGTCACTCCCGGGACGCCCTTATCGATCAACGCGCACAACTCACCGGTAGACGGAGCGATGATTTGTTCGACTCCAAGGCTGTTGATGATTGAACGCGTTGTCTTCACGAGAGGGTGGGAAAACGAAATGCCGCCTACCTTGCGGCGCGCAAAGACCTGTAGATAAACGGAAACCTCGTTTTCGGCATCAAGCTCCTCAACGATTTCCTCGATTTGATTTTCGATCCAATCCGTCCTGCCTTCCTCCTCACTGCGCGCCTCAAAACGGATAGTGGCCGTCGAGGCGGCCGTCCCAAAAGTGTTTCCGGCTGTAACCGAACCGAGATTGATTGTTGTTACCGGGTTTGTGGGAAGCGGGATACCCTGAAGACGGGTGATCAGGCGGTTTAAAGTCACGATTGCACTGCCTTCCGGAACGCGCTTCCAGTCATACTCTTCCGGCACCTCTACTTGAATCTCGCCCCGAAGCATCCCAAGGGAAGCATAGCTCAATCGTCCCAACTGGACGGCCCGCAGGCAGATGCCAAAGTCGATTTGCTCCGGATAGTTCTCGAGAAAAAAGCGAATTCCCGCGATATTTCCAATGCCGAGTGCCTTGGAGGTGCCCAATAGGAGAAGGTCTGATTCAAGGGTGACATCCAGTCGGTCAAGGACCATCGGAAGCGCCGAGAGGACGCCGATGCCCAGACTGTTTTCGCAGATACCACGCCCAGTGATCGTATCTGTTCCCAAAGTCATCGCATGATCAGCCCCTGCGTAGTGAATCGTATCCAGATTCGCCGAAAGAAGTATTTTGCGTTCGCCCGAAGAACCAGGCAGGACGGCCGCGACGTTGTCTTTTTCATCGACAGAGATGTGCTCCAAGCCGGCCTCATTGAACCGGTCCCGCATGAAAACGACCCGTTGCCCCTCCTCGAAAGTGGGGGCCGGAATCTCACCACACATCACCGTATTAGCGAGAATGACTTCCTTGATCACTTCGATCTCGGAAGGGTCGGGTATCAACTTAGAAATCTGACTACTGGTCTTCGGCATGGGATCCGTCCCCGAAATTGGGGCATGGGTCTGTCTGAACCGCAAGATGTTTCCTCTTGAATCTTTGTATGGTGAGAGAACCGGTCTTTGATCTTCAGTGAGAAAAATGGGAAATCTGCGAGGATGCCATGTGTGAGCATGGCGAAATGTTAGAGGTAAGGCAGTGGTTTTTACCTTTGAGTTGGTCGTTGGCCCACAAGGATGGAGTTTGTGGGTGCGGTGATTTGGGTAGGGCTTGAGCGATTGGTGGATTAGACGGTGTAATTAAACCCACGGGGTAGTATGGAAAACACACTACTCCACCGGTGCGGACTCAAGTCCGCGCTCCATCGTGATGGTCTTGAGGAGCGCGGACTTGAGTCCGCATCAGTACTTATTAGCCCGATACCCCACGCTTTTAATTACACCCTGGATCTGACGGTTTACGACGATAGGCTTGCATCAGAGTCCTCTTGGTTGATAGGAGTATCGCCGGTTTGGACGTTTAAGTATGGTAAGTGGTTTTGTTATGAAAGGTATCCCTATTTTCTCATTGTTTGTCGCCATTTCGACTCTTATCGCGGAGCCGTATCAAGACTTGATTGGCCCGGTCACGGTAGGAGAGGTTGAGCCAGGAAAGGCAGTCGAAGTCCCATTTATCGTCTGGGGTGGAGATATGGCTACTTTTTACGCGAACGGAGGTTTGGATACAGAGCCGGGCTCTATTTTTGCCGAACAGGGACTGGAGATTGATTTGGTGCCGGGTGACGATTTTCCCCAGCAGGTGCGGAACTATCTAGAGGGGAAAAGCCCTTTTCTGCGGGGAACTTATCGAATGCTCGGCATGGCTTCTGAGGTTCTCGGGCAGGATCCCCGGACAAAACCCGTAATTTTTCTTCAGCTAACGTGGAGCGCGGGAGACCACGCGGTTTCTCGTTCCGACATAAAGACCCTCGCCGATTTGAAAGGGGCTACTGTGGTACTACAGAAGTCCGGGCCCCATGAAGGCTTACTGGATGACCTCCTTTCTGACGCGGGCTACAGCTGGGATGACGTCAACGTGATCTGGGCTACGGATCTGACTGGATCGGACGATAGCCCGGCAGCGATTTTTCGCGATAATGAAGAGGTGGACGTGGCTTTTGTGATCACCCCGGACATGCTTGGGCTAACGGGTGGTCTTCAGGAGACGGGGACTGGGATCGAGGGCTCTGTCCGGGGGGCTAGGGTCCTCGCCTCGACAGCAGAGCGGTCCTATTCGATCGCGGATGTCTATGCGTGCCGAAGCGATTGGTATGAAGAGAACAAGGAGTGGGTGACCAAGTTTTCGGCTGGTTATTTAAAGGCAGCAGAAACGCTGATTGATCTCCAAAAGGACTACGAGGAAGACGGAAGCGAGGAATACATGGAGCTTCTGCAGCTAACCCAGGATATCTACGGCGAAGATGTGATCCCTTCTCTTGAAGCCGATGCTCACGGACTCCTTCTTGACTGCACGTTTGCGGGTCACCCGGGAAACATCGCGTTCTTCAGCGACCAAAACCCTTTCCGGGGCTTTTCCGCTTTTCAACGGAGGGCACTCGATATGGCTGCGAAACGAGGCTACGCCTCTGTGCGGCAGGGATTTATTCCGTCCGACCTCGACTGGAACAGCCCGGCGTTTACGGATTTTCTATCCAAAACAGATACTGAGCAGCAACCACGTTTCAACGCAGAGGCAACGATCGAGGAGCTTGAACTTCTGAATGCAGGCGGTGACCTCGCGGACAATGTGATCTACAGTGTCGTGATCACGTTTCAACCCAACCAGAATGAGTTTAGTGCTGTCCAGTACGGAGTGGAGTTCAGCAAGATCCTTGAGCTCGTCCAGCAATACGGGAATGCGGTGATTGCGGTTCGGGGTCACACGGATCCGACGTTGACTCTCCTTACCTTGGTAAAGGGTGGAATCGAAAGTGATATCATCGAGCAGACCGGTAGCGCAGGAAACTACAGCTACTTCCTCAACGGGAAACGTCTCGATATCACGAATACAAAATTGCTGACCGACCTCATCGCCAACGGCAGCTTTGATCGAGTCACCTACAAAGGGCAAACTCCCCGTCAGGTGATGCAGGCTGGCCTGAATCTATCCCGTTCGCGGGCTGAGTCGGTGAAGGACGCAGTGGTGAGCTTTGCGAATGTCGAGACCATTCCCCTTGATGCATCGCAAATCCAACCGATTGGCGTTGGTATTCGTGAGCCTGTGCATCCGAAACCTTCCAATGCTAAAGAGGCGGGGGAGAACCGCCGTGTAGAGTTCCTTTTGGTTCGGGTGTCTGCAGAGGCACAGAATGAATCAGACTTTGATTTTTAACCTGACCCTAGTCTTCACCCCTCAACCACCAGGGCATTCAATGAAACTGTTCATCTTTTCCCTCATCTTCTCCCTCTTCATTTTCGCACAAAAGGGCTTCGGCTCTCAGGCACCGGATAATGTAGTGATCCTGATTGATGGTTCGGGATCTATGGAAAACGAAATTGGGAGAAAAGATAAAATGACGGCTGCAAAGCTGGCCCTCATTCCGGCATTGGATAGGCTCACCCCGGAAACCAATTTCGGGTGTATTGTGTTTAGCAGAAATGCGAATGGATGGGTATATCCCCTCGGGCCGTTCGACCGGAAAAAGGTGTGGGACAGTGTAAAAGGGATTGAAGCTGGCGGGAGCACACCTCTTGGCAAGCACATGAAGATGGCTGCTGATGCGCTCCTTGAACAAAGGGAAAAGAACTTCAATTACGGAACCTACCGGTTGATTGTAGTGACCGATGGTGAGGCGAGTGATGATGACTTGATGCGCCTCTACGCGAAAGAGCTAGTGGGCCGCGGGATTTCCCTGGATGTGATTGGGGTTGGGATGAGGCAAGCGCATACGCTGAAAACGTTGGCCAACCAGTATGTCGCAGCCAATGACGCAGCGTCTCTTCGGGAAGCGGTAACTTCGTTTCTCGCCGAAGTGCCTAATCCCGGTAGTGGCGACGCAACTTCTGAAGACGTGTATGCCTTTTTGGATGTTTTTGGCAACGACGAGACCACCCTTGCTGTGATCGACATACTTTCCGAAGGGGGAAATCAGCCGCTCGGGCAGTTGCCTTGAACGGGTGATGGCCAGTCGCGGGAAAAAGGGCGTCGTTGCCGCTTTTGTCGCATGGGTGATCATCGTGACGGGTTGCGTTTTGATTTATCGTTTCATCGTCGACCCTTTCTTGCAGGAGCGAAGGGAGAACGAGGCAGCAGAGGCACTGGTAGCTGAAACAAGTGCGAAAGCAAAAGGGGATATAGAACACGAGGTAGTTCTTTATGCGGATGGGTTTTCGGGGTATGCCATTCTGAGATCGGATGAGTTCAGGGAAGCGCTGGCGAAAGAGAAGATCGATTTGGAAATTATCGACGATCATGCTGATTACGGAGCACGAATGCAGGCACTCATTTCGGGCGACGCACAAATGGCGGCTTTTCCCCTGAATTCCTTTCTGAAAGCGGGTGCCGAAGTAGGTCAGTTTCCCGCGACGATTGTCCTGATCATCGATGAAACCCAAGGGGCTGACGCCATTGTTGCTTACAGGGAAGGCCTTTCAAAAATCCAGGATCTGGATCAACCGGATGCAAGAGTCTTCTTTACCGGGGAGTCGCCTTCGGAGTTTCTAGCGGAAATCACGGTAGAGAGCTTCGTATTGCCCAGTCTTTCGCCCGATTGGAGGGTGAAAAGACCGGGTTCAGAGAAAATTCTGGAAGACCTTCTCAAAGGAGATCCGAAGGAGCCGTTCGCCTATGTGATGTGGGAGCCTCAGGTTTCGAAGGCGTTGGAAGATCCCGACGTTCATGTGCTTCTGGATAGCTCGAGGACGAAAGGATTCATCCTCGATGCTTTGGTCGTAGAGCGAAATTTCCTCAAAGAAAACGAACAGGTAGTGGCGATTATACTAGAGTCGTATCTCCGCACCCTCTTTAGTTCTACGACGTCAGGAGGTATGGAGGAGGTTGTGCGTGAGGATTTGCTGCTCGGGGGCGGATCGCTCTCGGATGCTTACGTTAGGAATATCGCCGATGGGATCGTATGGAAAAATACGACGGACAATTTTACCTACTTCGGCGTCCGGGAAGGAGAGGGCGAGTCGATTGATGAAATCCTGGAGAAAATAACCGATGTTATGGTCGATACCGGTTTGCTCTCTGAGGATCCACTGGACGGATCATACAACTCCATTTACTACGATGCGATTCTGGCAGAAATGCATCGGAACGGGTTCCATCCGGGAAAGGGAATCAGACTCATCGAGGGGATCGACGAAGATAGCGTGGACGAGTTGGCAACGGGCATTGTTGATATGCCGGAACTAGGAGAGAGACAGTGGAATAGTTTGCGACCCGTGGGAAACTTTCAGGTTGAGCAAATTCGGTTTCCTCGCATGTCGGCCAAAATCACCCTCCAAAACGGGCGAAGACTCTCAGAGATCTCACAACGCTTGAAGGATTGGCCTTCCTACTACGTAACCCTCGTCGGTCAGTCTCAGGAAACCGGGGATGCCGCCCTGGATCAGGTGGCTCTAGATCTGGCACTCAGGCGAGCCCGGGCGGCTGCAG
Source organism: Verrucomicrobiota bacterium (assembly GCA_038744685.1). NCBI lineage: Bacteria > Pseudomonadati > Verrucomicrobiota > Verrucomicrobiota bacterium. The sequence continues at coordinate 19,288 of JBCDMB010000003.1, read as the reverse complement.
ATTTTTTGATTGGAGAAGGCACCGACCCGGATCGACTACGGGTGGTGGCCAGTCTATCCAGTGCCAAGGACTGGTCTTCTCTGAACCTTGTATTTGAGGCGGGTCAGCTTCCGTATTGAAGGTGTTTTTATGAAAGGCGATGAGAAGCTGATCAAAGAAGAAATCAAAGATGAGATCTTCTACAAACCGGCCTACAGCTTGATTCCCGCATTCGTTGGTTTTCCCATGGCAGTCGCCTCATTTCTTATCGGGAAGTCCATGCCTCTAATCACCGGAATAGGCGTGGGGTTGAGCCTTCTTTCGGTCGGCCTGTACGCTGCCAGAGTGGCTTTCAACTGGCGAAACGCTGGTAAAATACGGGACAAGATTGTCTACCGAAGGGCACGCGAGGCAGAAAAGGCGGTTAACGAGGCTCTCGCCCGTGCCCGGGCCCAGCTAGTCTCGGACGGTGATCCACAGACCGAAGAAATGTTTGATCGGTTACTGGCCCTCCAGAACACGGTTTCAAAAGAAATCGACAGCGAAGTTGCGGGACTTGAGGGAAATTTTGCGATCCAAAATGTTGAGGAACTGGTGAGCACCAGTATCCGCAATCTCGAGGAAAGCGTCCAACTTCTCAGAAAAGCGGAAGAGACTTCGATTGAGTCATTGGAAAAAGCCTCTCTGGATAAAAGAAACGAGCTGATTGAAGAGACCCGAAAGAGTATTCAGTCGATCGAGAGGATCCTTATGGCCTTTATCGACAACCGGAAAAATTACAGCGTTGCGGAGTCTGCTAGAATTCGCGAAGAATTGGACTCTCAGCTCGAAATCTCGAGGCGCGTGCAAGAAAAAATGGACGACTGGCAGATCTCTCCGACCAACATTGAATCTTAACAAGGAAAATTATGTTTAAGGCAATAAGCCGTTTCTTCAAAACCGTAGGTCGCCTTCTTACTGGACGAATCAACGAAAAGACCGACTCAATTGCTGAGGACAGTCACGTCGTCCGCGAGGAGTATAATGAATTGATCGCTCATATGACGAGACAGGTGAGGGACATCCGGGATGCGGTCGCGGGATTGATGGCTCAACAAGAGCGCAAAAAGTCCCAAGCAGAGAAGTTGGTGGGCGAAATTGAGACTTTGGAGAAGAAATCGGCAGGAGCCGTCGCCTACGCCAAGAAAGCAGCGCAGGGAAAGTCAAAGGAAGAGGCGGCTGGGAGCGCGGAGTACACTCGTGCGATGGAAGCGTTTAAGAATTTCAATTCAACCCTTGCTGAGAAACGTTCGCGGGTGAGTGATTTGGAGAGTGACGTTGAGGCTGGAAGCAAACAGATCGAAGCTTACAAGCAGCAGTTGATCAACTTTCAGCGCGAGTTAGAGAAGCTGAAGTCGGAGAAACATGAGGCCGTTGCCGAGATAACAATGGCGAAACACCAGCGGGAAGTCAGTGAGGCTCTAGCGGGAATTGGAAAGGATGATACTGCTGAGCAATTGTCTGCTTTGCGTGACAGGGTGCGGAAAGTCAGCTCTCAAGCTAAAATCACCAGCGAATTGGCCGGGACTGATGTTGCACTCGAGGAAGCTGATTTCTTAAGTATGGCTGAAGAGAGTTTGGCAAAGTCAGAGTTCGACGACTTGATCTTTGGGGAAGAAAAGAAGGAGTCCGAGCCAGAGACCTCACCAAAAGTGTCTGCTCCCGAGAAACTGCCGGAGTAGGTCCTTGAAGGTTCTTCTTTCGATCCGGGCACCGTTGCGCTGGCAACTCTGTGAACTAGTGAAACTCTCTGGGGTGATGGGGAGTCGCTCAAGGAAGACAGGTCACTGATTGGCACGGGTCGCAGACCCGCCTCCAGTAGGGCCGCCTTGCACAGACATATTTTCCATCCCGCCACATCTATCAAACCTTCTCGAATTCGGTATTAGAAGATCATGAAGACAGACCATACGTTCCTTCGAGAGGCGGGAAGAATTGTGAATTCAGGGCAAAGCCGATCCCTGATTCTCCATGGAAACGTTCATGACCTCTTTGCAATCGAAGAAAAGGCTGATCGGGATGAGGTGGTTTACACCGATCTCGGCTCTCTCTTGGCCGCCCGGTGGGGGTTGGCTGGAAACATCATAATCCGTTACGAATTGAACGGGCTTATTCAGATACCGGAGGCAAACCGTGAAGATGTAGGAAAAGCATGGGATGCACTGAGAGGGGGAGTGGATCGCGATGAAGCTGCGATCCGGGAAATGCTCGGAAAAAAGGTCAAGAAGCCAGTCACTCCCAGTCTCGAAGACCGTATCCTCAAGGCCGTTGGTGATAGTCTTCAGGCTCTGGAGATCCTTCGCCAGATCACCTTGTGTTCACGCCGTGGTCTTATCGAGAGCAGGGTCATTATCGTTATCGACAATGCTGATGTCATACTCCCGGAAGGGCCACTGGCTAATTTGTCGGAGAAAGATAGGAGTCGTGTTTGTAAAGTTCAGGATTGGTTTTCGGAACCGTCATTTGCCAGCGGAGAAGACACAGTGGTTCTCGTTGCGGAGGCGGAAAGTCTGATCAATCACCGCGTCTCGCGGCTACCTCAGGTTCTCTCTGTGGAGATCGAATCCCCTGACTTTGAAGCTCGAAAAGAGTTTATTCAGTGGTTCAACGGGACGCTACCGGAAACACAGAAATTGAAGCGTGGTATGAGCCAGACAGCGATTGCTGAGCTGTCAGCTGGATTGTCCCTTTATGCGCTCCAGCAACTGCTAAAAGGCGCGGCCTATCGAAACGAGTCCCTTCGGCCGGAAGACGTTGTTGCCAAAGTGGAGGCATTTATAATCGATCAGATCGGTGAGGACATTGTTGAGTTCAAGAAGCCCGATCACGGGCTCAGGGATGTAGTGGGTTTTTCCCGACTAAAGTCTTACCTGAAGGACGAGTTCATTCCGCGTATTCGTTCGACCGATTCAAGTGCATTGACGGGTGCTGCAGTCGCCGGACCCATTGGCTCTGGAAAGACATTTGTTTTTGAAGCGGTAGCCGGAGAGTTGGGCATAGTGGTGATGACGATCAAAAATATTCGGTCGCAGTGGTTTGGGCAGACCGATGTTCTTTTTGAGAAATTGAAGCGGGTCCTTCAGGCGGTTGGTCGAGCGTTGATTTTTATTGATGAAGCGGACACCCAGTTTGGAGGAGTTGGCAAAGGCGACCATTCAACGGAACGGAGGCTCACTGGAAAGATCCAAGCGTTGATGTCTGACCAGACGATGAAGGGAAAGGTGACTTGGTTATTGATTACGGCGCGTATCCATCTCCTGTCCCCGGATATTCGACGTCCGGGTCGTGCAGGTAGTTTGATTATTCCCGTTCTCGATCCGAAGGGACAGGATCACGAGGACTTTCTCCGGTGGTCTCTTAAAGGAGTGCTGAAGAAAAAGTTGGGGGAGCATGAATTGGAGCGGCTTCGCACTAAAACGGAGGCCTACTCTGCCGCGCAATTTGCTAATTTGAGAAGCGAACTGCGGAGTTTGGGAGCCGCTCTCGATCTCGAGGAAGTCGAAAGACTGATCGATGACCTGATTCCCCCGGACATCGCCGATACCCGTCGCTACCAGACCTTGCAGGCTTTGGTCAATTGCACCCGGAAGAGCTTACTCGATGATCCCGAAGCCTTTTCCGATTCCCTCAGGAAAGAATGGCGCGATGAAATCGCGTTTCTTGAGAGTATTGGTATCGAGTGAACGGCGTCCGACAAAGTCGTCTCTAGAGTAAGAGACGTTGGTCTTCGATACCTCTCTGGTAGGCCGACAGAAGACCCGTTTTCAGATCGATGTGCTGTCGTGCTTCTCGAACGGTGAAGGATGATAGGGATTCAAAATCGACTTCTGCCAGTGGCTTGCAGGGGCTGATATGGCCCAAGCGAACTCCGTCATTGTAGACTTCGCTCATGTCCTCCGAGAAAAGTCCGTCTCTACAGATGGGTAGGTTTTGCATGAGCCCCAGTTTGAGAAGCGATGCGTAACTGGTTCGATTGTTTGAGCTTCCGTGATAGAAACCTCGGCAAAAAGCACGGTCACGCGGAGACGCTCCTCTTCCAAGGATGGCATGCACCCAAGTCCTGAGTTCCCTTTGTTCGGACTCATGCCCTTCCCAAGTCAAATGATGCACCTCGCGATCAACCATAGCGCTTGCCAATTCAACGTTACCCTTCGCTTGCTCGTAAAAATCGTTCCAGCGAGCTTCTTCAACGTCCCTCCTTGCCTGCGGGTTTTCGCCTTCGAGAACACGGTCTATTTCCTCGAAGCAATGTTTGGCGAGATCCCTTTGTCCTTCAAGGTGTTCCAAGACCGAGGTGCGCGCTGCAGAGAGGTTTGACTGAAATTCTGCTTCTTCAAGGGTGGCTCCGACGTCGCTCTCGTCCAGAAGGTGGTTCAGTTCGGCCACGACATCTGACATCTTGCGCTGATCATCTTCGGAGTAAAGGATCCAGCGATCATCCCTTGGGGGAGTTGGGGGCAGGAGGCGTTTGCTAGCAGGATCTTCGGGAAAGCGAAGTTGTTCAACATCGCGGAAATAGGCTTCTAAAAGGTCCGGCCTCAGATTGATCCGTTTTCTGACTTCGTCGATGGTGGTATCGAGGAAAGGTTTGAAATCGATTTGATCCAGAGGAGTGCAATCGGACACAAAACCGAGCTTGGTAGCGTCCAAAAACACCTCACGCGATTCGTCATCCATGCGGTAGGCGTTTGGATAATGGTGTTTAGCAATGTAGGCGAACGCGTCTTCGTTCATGGAGTGAAGACGATTCGTACTGCCCATGGTGAATCCAATCACGAAAGCTTCATCTTTGGGAAGCAGGCCACGACCGAGGAGGATGTGAATGTAGTCGTGCGCTCTGAGGTCAACCCCACCGTAGAAGAACTGTTTTACCAGGTGAGAGTCTTTTCCTTCGGTCCACCGAATTACCTCTGGAATCTCGCCTTGGGGTGCACCTACGATCGTCAAGTACTCGTAAGCCTCTCGGAGTGTAAGGTGTCCCCATGAGAGAGGGAGCAACCACCTCTTGTAGGAGATACCACCTTTCCGCAGTTTTCGGACCCGAATGCCCGGCGGTATTCGGGAATCGTCTTTGGCCGTAAGAAAACTCCCGTCTCTTTTAGAGCTTAGATTATACACGGCGGTGCTTCTTTGAGGGGTGTCGCTGAAATGAAAATCAGAGGAGTCGTAATATTATAAGTTTTGCGCAGTGGGGCTTTCGTGTTCGAAAGAGACCGACAGTTCTAATGTTAGTGGGGAGTGGGCAGCTTTTCTCGAAGAGTGAGGTTGCCGGATATGGATGGAAGAGGTTTGGCGACACGCCAATCAAACACAGGCACTACCTAGGGCGCAAAGTAACCATCGTTGATATCAATCGGATCCGTCACTTGAGTGGAGTCATCCAACAAATCTTGGGAGTCCTCGAAGGGACCCTCTTCATCCGGTTCGTCTAAAAGCGGACCAAATTGATCCTCCACATCGTCCTTGAAACGCTCATCCAGAGGTAGATCGAGACTTAGAAGAAACTTTGCGATAGCAATTGTATCTTCAGCCGAGACCGAACCGTCTTCATAGGATTTCAGAACCTCTTCAAATGCTTTCTCGAGCTTGATCGCGAGCGCGGCTTTTTGATCTTCTGGAAGAAAGTCAATCGCACCGACCGTGACTCGCGGCAGTTCTGCTGGGATCTCACCAACGTCTTCTGGATCGAGGGTCTCAACTCCCTCGTCGCTAATTGTAACTACTTTTCCGGAGGGGAGGTTGCCGAACGCGACGTCAGCAGTCTCAACCAAGGCCGATATACCGCCCACTAGAACCATTGGTTCGAGACCATCTAAAGCCCTATCGTCTTCGTTTTCAAAGAGCTTATTCAAAGCGGCGAGATCGAGGTCGACGATATTATCGTCATCTGAGAGTAAAACGAATCGACCGGCCTTTTGAAGGCTTCCATCCTCTATCCTCTGGTCCTGTTCGGCGATAGCGGCATCAATGAAGGGAAGACTTTGCAAGGGAGAGTCGAAGCCGTTCACCAGTTGAGAGTCCTTGACAAAGGCCTCAAGGTCGAAGTTGAGGACAGGGCCCCTACCTGATTCCCCATTCGAGACACCGGGCAAATTCGGTTGAACAAAGGTCATCTGTCCGGCTTCCAGAAATGCCGTTGAATTGTCTGGAAACGTGACTGTGGCCGACCCTTCAAGAACGAAAACTTTGAAACCGCCGTCTTCTGTTGCCTCAACAATGATGGTAGTTCCGACTACTGATGCGGTAGCCGAGGCCGTAACAATTCTTCCTCCGCCACGCCCTTCTGGTGAGCTAAAGAGAATGGAACCACGCTCCAGCTTGATCGTGCGGTCGTTTTCTTGAAAGGAAAAGAGGGTGTTCGAGCCGATCCGGGTGATCGTTCCATCCTCTGCCTCCAGCCTAGCCCTCGATCTCCGTCCTGTCTCCAAAAAATCGGGTGCTTTGAAGATTTCTCCTTCAAATGCCGGACTCGAATCGAGATCTTTTCCGGTGAGAACACTGACGTCGGAAACGGTTTCAACGATCGTGGACTCCTTCAACCCAGCAGGTGAGTCAGCCCCATACGCTAGTAGGGCGGTGATGAAAAGGGATAGTACGGCAACAATGTTTTTCATGGCTGATTCTCCTGTGGCTCTGAAGGTGTTTAGAGAGAAAACGTCGGAGGATGGACGACTTTTTCAGATCGTTCGAGGTATAAATCGAAAAAAATCTGAACCTTTTTCCTGTGTTTCGAGCGGTTTTTCTCTTCTCTGCAGCACCTTGCACGCGAGTGACTACTTAGTCTCCATCACGTAAACGAAATCCCAGTTTTCCGGAGGCGGCATCGTAATCAGCAATTTACAGCGTTCTTCGTAAAGCGTCGCACTCTGGACTAACGCGGGAACGCTTTCTTTGAGTCGAGAGAAATGCGTCTGAGCGGTTTTGAAGTCACGCTCGCGATATTTTGTGAGTGATTGGTTCCACTGATCCAACCAGGAGGGCTCGGGATCTGAAACAAAGTTGATCGGCTCGTAGGTGTGAACGCCTTTACTCTTTCCTTTGACTCGGATAATGTCCACATCCCGAAACCGAACCTTGTTTTTGCACAGCTGGTAGACTTCTTCGGAGACGAGGATGCTGCAACCGTATTGCTTGGTTGCCCCTTCGAGGCGGGAGCCGAGATTGACGACATCTCCCATGACAGCAAATTCTTTGCGATTGGAGTGGCCCATGTTTCCAACAAATGCGTTTCCGTGACTAATCCCGATACCGATCTTAAACGGGAGTTTATCGGGATCGTTAGACCAATTTCGGTTGAGCTCGATCATCTGCTGCTCCATGTCGAGAGCCGAGCTGACCGCATGTAAACAGTCATTCTCTGCGCCCTTACTGAAGAGTCCTCCCCAGACGGCAAGAATAGCATCACCAATGTATTTGTTGAGGGTGCCATTGTGTTTGTGGATACAGCCAACCATGCTCTCGAAATAGTCATTCAAGTGTGCGACAAGTTTGACGGGAGCGTAGTGCTCGCTAAGCGTGGTGAAGCCGCGAATATCAGAAAAGAGAACTGCGACTGGACGGCTGACACCCGTGAGTATGGTTTCCAGCTCGGATGACTCGTCGGACAGGACGCTGGCGACCTCCGGAGATACGTACCGGCTCAGATAGCCTTTCAGTTTCAGTCGGTCATATTGACTTAGGGCGAAGTCGTAGATGATGAAGGTGAATCCGGTGCCAAGGAGTATCCAGAGAGCAGGAACAATAGGGACGACAAGATGCAGATGATTGAAGGCAAGTTGCGAAAGAACGAGGTAGACAACTATCAATGCCACCATCCATCCGGCTTTTTGCAGAGCGCCCCTGAACTTCAGCGTGCCGATCAGCAAAGCGAAGGCGAAAAAGACAAGGGCAGCGAGACGGGCCGGGCCTCGAAGTTCAGTGAAGAATGATCGGTTCAGCAGTGAACGGGTGATGTGGGCATGATATTCGACCCCGAATAAGTCTCCGATCGGAGTGGCATAGATGTCTTTGAAAAAATCGGAAAATGGACCGACAAGAACGATGGCATCTTGAAACAGGGACTTTTGAGCATCGAACCGATCCTCGAGGAGAACATCGAGGTAACTGACCGTCGGGAAGTAGTCCAGTCCACCGTAGTTGACGAGTGGAGACTGGAAGAGAGGCGGAACTTCCTCGCGCACTGCAGGATCAGACAGAATGGCTGCTTGTGTGCCGAGCGAGAAAGAGGGTGGAGATCTCTTCGCACGGTTTAAGACATTCGCCCGCAGTGCGGGATCCAAAATAAACCTTTGGTTTTCGGCATACAGATTCGTTCGAAGTTTGGCCCGCCGTAGAACACCATCGGAATCTCGCTCTATGTTTACAAAGCCAAGGAGTTCCTCTTCACCCTCGATCGGAAGGAGATCCTCATAAGGAAGGCTCTCCACCATTCTGATTTCGCCTAGTTCGGATTCAACAGGAACGTAGTTATAGCTTATGATGAGTCTTCCAATATTGGCTTCTATAACCTCGTAAAATTGCCAATCGCCTTCATTCGGCGTCGGAAAAATAAAGTCAAACGCCACAACCCTTGCACCTGCATCAAAGAGTCGCTCCGCGAGAAAGCCGTGAACCGATCGGTTCCAAGGCCACGAACTATTCAGATTCGACACTTCAGGATTTGCTGCTAGGTCCTCCTCTGACACTTCTCCTGAAAGAACAGAATAGAGGGAGGCGTCATCCACCCCTACGATGACGATTGGTGCTCTGTCCTTGGCACTGTCTTCGAATCCCCGAATAAAGTAGCGAAAACTCAGAAAGGACTGATCAATCGAGTAGAAAAACTTGAAATACTCGAATTGCGGGAGCAAAGCAGTGCCAGTCAGAACTGCTGTGATCGCGGAGAAAACAAGGACTCGGCGACGTTTGAGGAATTTCATCAGACCTTCGGTTGTCCAATGCCTTTTGTCTGCCCCCATAAACTGGTATCAGTGCATTACAGATTGTTCAGAGAGCACGTCAGTAGGTGCTCGAAAGTACTTGCTCAAAGAACCCGCTCGTTTGCTTCCCGAAGACGCTTGGCCAGTTGCCGGGCTACTGAGAGGAGGAATTCATTTGCCGCCACCGGGTGGGATTTGCATAAGCTCTCGAACGCCTCTGGCTTCATCTTGAGAACCATCGAGTCTGGAAGGGCTTTTACAGTTGCGCTGGCCTTGCTGGTCGGGTCGACCAAGCACACCTCTCCAATAAACTGACCCTCACCAATCCGCCCAAGGAGTCGGTTAGGTGCATCTGGATTGGCATGACTAATCGCATGAAACTTGCCATCAATTGTGAAAAACAGGGCCTCTGGGCGAGTGCCTTGTTCTACGAGAATGGTTTCTTTCTTGATCGATACGATTTCAGTAAAATCTTCTTCGGCGAGAATTCTTCGCGTCTCGTCTGATATGCCCTCTTCGGTGGAAAGAATACCCGTATCGAGAAGGATTTCAAAGTCGCGAAGGCCCATAGTGGCAGGGTGGTTTCTCTCTAAATCGGAGGCAAGCAAATAGGTCAGTCGAATGTTTCGGCTTTCCCCACGTTTAAATCTTAGGCAGGCTGCGGCTGTGGAAATTGAGGTCCTTGGTAATGGTGGTGGCTTGGGTGAGCCCACGACTTCGATTCGGGTGGGAGATGAAGTTCTATTCGATGCAGGAAGTGGTCTAGAAGCTCTTGAGGATGGTCGGGTGCAGCAGATTCGGAGAGTCTACCTGACCCACGCTCATGCGGATCATATCAGTGCTTTGCCTCTTCTCATCGAAACCTTATTCGAAGAAGGTCCTGGGCCTGGTGTGGAAGTGTTTGGTCTTCCAGAGGTGTTAAACGTCCTTCGAACTCATGTGTTTAACGGTCTTGTTTGGCCGGACTTTGAGAAAATTCCGGATGAGAAGAAGGGTTTCCTCCGGCTGACCGAGCTGGCATGCGGAAAGAGTATATCGGATCCCTCGGGGATTTCTCTCACCCCGTTTGCGACTCGACACGGTGTACCGAGCTGCGGCTATGGGATCACCTTCCCGTCAGGAAGGCGTTTGGCTTTAACAGGGGATACGGGTTACGATGAGGTGCTGGTTGAAAGTTTGAATGAATTAGGAGGTTTGGACGTTCTGTGCACGGAGTGCTCTTATGCTGTAGGGGATACGGAGAAGGCGATGCGGTTTGGACACCTCACTCCTGAGCTCGTGCAACGGATTGTCGCCGGACTAAGGGTCAGTCCAAAAGAGGTATGGGTGGGGCACTTCAAGCCAAGATTCAAAGGAGTGGTGGAAGCCGAATTGCGGGACTCCGGCTTTATCATCCCGAGTCCAGGCTATTTAAGGTCGTTTTAAGCGTTTGTCCTCAGGTGGATCCGTCCGTGGGCAAGACACTTGGATTCTGTTTTAGCGTCCCGCCAAAGGCGTTTCATGAGAGTCATGTGCGGGATGAGCGGATGATCCACTAACACGTTGAACCGATAAACGGGTTAGCTTGAAAGTCTGCATCGCAGGTTCTCGATCACTATTGGCTGAACGTTCTCTGCCTTTTTTTCTTGGTTCGAGGCATGCTCTTTGCTGGATTACTCACGCTCTCCTATGCCAAAGAATATTGGATTCGTTTCTACTCGTTTTGCTGGACAGGACGGGGTTTCACTGGAAAGTGCAAAGTGGGCGGAAGCACTTTGGGAAGACAAACATATCTCGTACTGGTACAGCGGTAAGAGCGATCGTCATGAATCCATCACGCATTGCGTGCCCGAAGCCTACTTTGGGTTTGCTGAGAACCAATGGATTAATGATCGGATTTGGGGAAAGACCCGCAGAGGTCCTGAAGTGACTGCCCGCATCCGGGATCTTTCAGGGTACCTCAAAAGAACGCTGTATGATTTTGTCGAAAGATTTCGGATTGACGTAATCGTTCCTCAAAATGTGCTCGCGATTCCTATGCATGTTCCTCTTGGAATTGCTCTAACGGAGTTTCTCGCGGAGACACAGATTCCCACGATCGCGCACCACCATGATTTTTATTGGGAGCGAACGCGTTTTAGCGTGGGTGCGGTTCAGGAGTACCTCGACATGGCTTTCCCCGCCCGGATGTCGAACATGAGGCATGTCGTCATCAATCAGGCGGCTCAGGAACAGCTTTCTTTACGGAAGGGTGTTTCATCGCTCCTAATTCCCAACGTCTTCGATTTCGACAACGCTCCTGAGAGTCCGGACGAATATGCTGCGGACTTTCGATCGGAAATCGGCCTTACGAATGACGATATCCTGATTCTTCAGCCGACTCGCATTGTTCCACGAAAGGGGATCGAGCACTCCATCAAGTTGATTGGAGCCCTTGAGGATCCGCGCTGTAAGCTGGTGATCACCCATGAGGCTGGTGACGAGGGTTTCGAGTATTCCAATCGCCTTCAGGAACTTGCCCATGAAGAAGGCGTCGATTTGCGGTTTGTAGCCGACCGGATTAGCGAAGTGCGGCAGTACGATTCAGAGGGAAGAAAAGTGTACACCCTTTGGGATGCTTATCTGCATGCTGATCTGGTGACTTATCCCAGCCTCTACGAGGGATTTGGGAACGCTTTGTTGGAGGCAATTTACTTCCGGTTGCCAACTGTGATCAACCGCTACTCAATTTACGTTCAGGACATTGAGCCGAAAGGGTTTCGCCTGCTTGAGATGGATGGCTTTGTCACTCAAAAGGTGATCCGCCAAGTCCAGAGAGTTCTCGCAGATGAAGATTACCGTCGAAAGATGGTCGAGCACAACTTTAAGACAGCGAGGCGTTTCTACAGTTACAGTGTGCTCCGCAGGAATCTCCGCACCCTCCTCACCAGTTTGACCGGGATGTCGTCATGATTCGTTTCGTTTCCCATCAGCAGTTTGAGAACATTCAGCGCCGCTTCCGGCATCTCTACGGCGAGGAAGCGGATCGTATGACCCGTAGATTCTACGCAGCTCTCGGTCGGTATGGAGTTGGTTTGCATCCCGTTCGGCCGGACACGCTTTGGAACGAAAAGAGTGTGGTTCTGATTACGTATGGTGATACGGTCCAGGCAGTCGACGAGCCTCCGCTGCAGACCCTTCGGAAGTTTTGCCTTCGCTATCTTAAGGGGGCGGTCAGTACGATTCACATTCTTCCGTTCTTTCCGTGGAGTTCGGATGATGGGTTTTCTGTGAAAGACTATCGTGAGGTAGATCCCCACTTGGGAGGTTGGGAGGACGTTCGTTCGCTCTCTTCCGAATTTGGAGTGATGGCCGATCTGGTTCTCAATCACTGTTCCGCAAAAGGGGAGTGGTTCAAGGAGTTTATTCAGGGCATACAGCCCGGGGCGGATTACTTTGTCACCGAGGACCCTGAAGTAGATGTAAGTATGGTAGTGAGGCCTCGAACCTCCCCGCTCCTTACCAAGTTTGCGACCAGAGATGGGGAAAAGCACGTATGGACTACCTTTAGTGCGGACCAAGTGGATCTGAATTGGAAGGACCCGAATTTATTCTTCGAGTTTGTCGATATTCTCTTTCTCTACCTTTCGATGGGAATACGGGTGCTACGACTGGATGCGGTAGCTTTTCTTTGGAAAGAGGTTGGCACAGAGTGTATCCATCTCGCGGAGACGCATGAAGTGGTAAAGCTCTTCCGCGACATTCTTGAGGTTGTGGCACCGGAGACAATCCTTCTCACCGAAACGAATGTTCCTCACGAAGAGAATATCAGTTATTTTGGCAATAATGATGAGGCACACATGGTGTATCAGTTTGCTTTACCGCCTCTGCTTTTGCATGGGCTTCTCACGGGAACGGCGCGTCATCTGACACGGTGGGCTGCGTCTCTACCTGATTTGGGTCCCGAGCAGTCTTTCCTGAATTTTACTGCCAGCCACGACGGGGTTGGGGTGCGGCCACTGACTGGGCTCTTGCCGGAGAGTGAGATTGCAAAGGTGATTTCGACGGTTAAGAAGCGGGGCGGCTTGGTTTCGACGAAGACAAATTCAGATGGTAGTGAGAGTCCGTACGAATTGAATATCACCTATGCTTCAGCTCTATCTGATCCCGATAATGTGTCTCTGGGAATCAGAAGGTTCCTGTGTTCCCAGGTGGTTGCGCTCAGCCTTCGCGGGATACCGGCAGTGTATTTGCCCAGCTTGTTTGGTGCACAGAACGATCAAGAAGGGGTGAGGCGAACCGGTAGGAGTCGATCAATCAACCGGGAAAAGTGGCAGGTCGAAAAACTCGAGGCGGAGTTGGCGAAAGACGGTCCCAGTCGTGATGTCTTTGAAGAGTATTTGCTGCTCCTTCGGCGGCGGGGTGGCTACTCCGCCTTTCACCCGAACTCAGTCCAGAGCGTTCATGCTGTCCGAGAGGATTGCTTGGTGGTTGAGCGAATCTCGAAAGAGCAGCGGGTGTTGTGCATTTCCAACTTTTCGGCAGAGAAGGTGACCTTTAAGGGGCTGGATCGAATCAATGGAGTCGCAGGAATCGAGGTTTTCTTCGAGATTATTTCGGGAAAGACCATAAGACCGAGAAAGAGGGGAGTCACACTGGCTCCCTACCAATCCGTCTGGTTGGCTCCCAAGAAATAGCGATCCTCGACTGAAGGGTTGCCAGTTTAGTGCTATGTTTGGTGGTGATCAGGCTGGCCGTCATAGCTCTCACCTCATTTTTCTGTGCCTTTTCTTCGTCCGCAATCACGGCTGAGAACGTTCTCGTTGTCTACAATAGCGAGGAGCCGGACAGCTTGGAAGTGTTCAACTACTACACAAATGCGAGACCTGGCGTTCTTTCCTTGGATTTGAATGATTCAAGTCTTTTGCCCGGAACCGTATCATACAGCGACTTCGGGTCAAAAATCCGGGATCCGATCAGGGCACACCTGAATGAAAATGATCTCTCAGAGGATGTAATGGTCATTGTCCTTACAAAAGGAATCCCGCACCGAATTCAGGATTTGGACTTAGAGAACCCCAACTTAGGAGATAGCCCTCAACAGGCGTCGGCCGCCTATTCTGACAGAAACCTTACTTACGCTTCGGTGGACTCAGAACTGATATTTCTTCAGTTCGACCTGGACGAGGGGGAGCAGGGTGGAGAGATGGATTCGCCCGCAGATCGTGCTATCTACAATCCCTACTTCGAGGAGACTGCGCCATTCTCAAGTTTTGACCGCACCGACATAAAATCTGATAGCAGTGACTTCTTTCAGCGTGACACTACCTATAATTGGTGGAGAGGCTACGAGACTCTGCAATTTCGGGTGAGTGCCATTGAGATTCCGATGGATGCAGGCCATATTTATCTAACGGCGCGCCTGGATGGGGAGACCGCAGATGATGTGAAAGCGATGATTGACCAAGCTGCTTCGATCACGATTCGCAAACAGACCGATGCTTTGTTGTTCGATGCTGATGGCCGAAGTGATCCTCTCCAGGACGACAGGTATCCGCTGGATATCACTTTCACTCCAGTAGATGATTATGGTGAAGTGGACACACTCTTTTCGGGCGAATGGAGTCGGGTAATTGTAGACAGGACGGGATCTTTTCTCATTGGTGAGACAAATACAGTTACTTTCACACCCGTCACGGCCACCACGGGACCAGTGGCTCACTTGAATTCCTATGGCGTTAATCATTCGGGGAGCGGTGAGCGGCAATATCTTTCCAGTTTTGCCAATCAATTGGTTCCGGGAGCTAGTTTTGCTGCTTACGAGAGCTATGGTGCTGCGGGTTTGGGCGGTGTTACTCCCCCAATCAATCAGGCGCAGGTTGAAGAGTGGATCACTGCTGGGGGAACCTTTGCGACGGGCACCGTCTGGGAACCGTTTACCTTCGGGATCTCGCGGAGTGTGATTTTTCTGGATGGTTTTTTCAATCATGGGCTGACCTACGTCGAGGCTGCGTGGTCATCGATTATGCAGGTGTCCTGGCAGTCCGTGGTGCTTGGTGATCCGTTGGCAACGGCAACCATTATTGATGCGGAACCTTACTACGTCTGGACCCTGGCGGAGTTGGGGACAACGCCCACAGTGAACTCAAACGCTGCCGAGGATGCGGATTTTGAGTCCGACCGTGTGCCCAATGGTGTTGAGTATGGATTGGATTTGAATCCAGCGGAATTCACCTCTGCGATTGTAGAGGTATCTACAGGCCTTTCGGAACAAGGCCCGATTACCCTTTCCTTTCTGCTGCCAGAGACCGTACCAGCTGACGTGCAGATTGAGGTAGAGGCGAATAGCGGCCTGGAATCAGACGGGTGGTCTTCAGTCGCTCTGAGAGATACGAGTGGAATCTGGTCGGGAACTGCCTTGGTCGAAGAAAGTGTGGTGGCCGGTGGGACTTTGGTGCAGGTGACACCACCATTTTCAGAAGAGGTAGATGAATCCGGTTTTTTCCGGCTGAGTATCGAAATTCTCTGAGGTTTCTTTACTGCACCTTGGAATTTTGGAGTTATCGCGTAGACTGGAGCGGTGGAAAATGTTCTCGAAAACGCAATGGTGGGAGCAATGGCGGCCGATGCTGTCGCGATGCCAGTCCATTGGTATTATGATCGGTCGGCCATGGATCGCGATTACGGACAAATCCAGGATTTCGTCGCGCCAAAAAACCCTCATCCCGATAGCATTCTTTGGCGATCGCGTTACCAACCGAGAAACAAAAACGGAGAAATTCTCCACGATCAGGCGCAGTATTGGGGCAAGCGTGGAGTGCATTACCACCAGTTTTTGCGAGCGGGAGAAAGCACGATCAATTTTCGACTAGGGCAGGAGCTTTATGCACTCGTGTTGAAGGATAGGAGGTATGACGCCGGTAGTTGGATAAGGCACTACGTGGATTGTCTGCGGACTCCCGGCTGGCATAGCGATACCTACCTTGAGGAGTACCATCGGGAATTTTTTGATAATCTCGCTCGTGGAGTTCGCGTCGAAGACTGTGGAATCGAGGATATTCACATTGGTGGATTGACGGCGGTTCCTTTTCTCTTGGCCGCTCTGGAGGCGATCGGAGAAGCCGACCGCGAAGATGTTATGGATAGGGTTCGAGATCACATCGCTTTGACTCATCGCAGCAGGGTGGCCCTACAGGCGGCAAAGGCTCACGCGAAGATTCTACTACTGCAGGCGTCAGGAACTCCTCTGCGAGAAGCGATTGAGCAAATTGCGTCTCCGTGGGCATCTGCGGAAAAATTCGAATCTTGGAGAGATTGGGACGACCGGACAGTGGTTGGACGACACCTGTCACCGGCCTGTTACCTTCCTGAATCCTTTACCGCGTCCCTTTTCATTTCCTGGAGGTATGCGAAAGACTTTGAGGCGGGTATCCTTGCGAATGCCCGATGTGGCGGAGACAATTGTCACCGGGGCGCAGTTGTGGGATCTCTTCTTGGGGCTGAAAACGGTGTCCCCGACAAGTGGCGAGAAGGACTTCTGGCTTTTCAGGAAGCGTAGGTCGCCGTCCGGTGGACTCGGGAAAGGGAGCAGCAGATCACGCTGCTCGTTGTCCCATCTCCCCAAAAATCGTCCTCGCCAATGAAGGTCCCAAGGTCTTTGCTCTGAGGTTTTTAAAAATGCGAAGGAGAGCTGAACTGGAGAAGAACCGCTTCTTCGCCCTAACCACATGAAGTTTGCAGACCTCCCATTTCGGCCCGAAATCCTCGAAGCGATTCAGGAAATCGGCTACGACTCGCCAACACCTATCCAGGAACAGGCTATTCCGGTTATTCTTGAGGGGAAGGATGTGATAGGCTCTGCCCAGACGGGAACCGGAAAGACGGCGGCTTTCGCACTCCCAACCATTCAACGTTTGGGAGAACATGGGAAGTGCCGTTGTCTTGCGATTGGCCCTACCCGGGAGTTGGCCGCTCAAGTAGAAGAGAACTTTCGTGCGTATGGTAAACACCTCGATCTCCGGATTACTCTCCTTCATGGAGGAGTTGGTTATGGCAAACAGAAAGAGGACCTCGCACGTGGAATGGATGTGATTGTCGCTACGCCGGGGCGTTTACTGGATCACGTCCAGCAGGGGACAGCCTCCCTAAACGACGTTGAAATCCTGATTTTGGATGAAGTCGATCGCATGCTGGACATGGGATTTATCGAAGACGTTCGGAAAATCGTGAAGAAGTGCTCCAAGAAAGGAAGACAAACTCTCCTGTTCTCAGCAACCGTCCCTGATACAATTCAACGCCTTGCGAATTGGGCGTTAAAGGATCCGGTGAACATCTCGATCGGACAGAACCTCTCCCCTGCATCAACGGTCAAGCATGAGGTGTATCCGGTAAACGCGATGCAGAAATTCGATCTGCTGGTTTCACTGCTGAACCAGTTTGAGGCGAAAAACACCCTGATTTTTTGTCGGATGCGAAGAGGTTCGGATCGAGTGGCACGGTGGCTGATGGAACGGGGATTTAACGTTGGCGTCATTCACTCCGATCTTTCTCAAAAGGACCGCACGAAGGCGCTCGAAAAATTTAAGAAGGGCGAAATCCCGATTCTGGTAGCGACTGACATCGCTTCGCGCGGGCTCGACATTGCAGACGTCACCCACGTGGTAAACTACGACGTCCCCCAGCATGCCGAAGACTATGTTCACCGGATCGGCCGGACTGGTCGGGCGAAACGGGAGGGGAATGCGGTGACACTGCAGGCTCCTGATGAAACCAGCGCTCTGATGGCAATTGAGTCTTACATAAAACGGGAAGTGCCGAAAGCGAAGCTGGAAGGCTTCGCTTACCGGTATGATCCGCTCGAAGGAGTCAATCAGCGAAAAACCCGGCCGAAGCGGCGAAATCGCTGAGCTTCAAAGGTAATGCCATTGCATAAATCACCCTTACTGGGTGATGGTGATGTTTGGTGGTTGTTTTGACTCAGTTCGTTGTCGAAGTTTTGGCCAGTGTGTCTGGGTTTTTCTGACCTTTCTTGGGCACGAACGTGTTCTTCTTTTGGGAGTATAGTAAAGTGAGGAGTCCTCTGAGAGGCTTTGAACTATGGCTTTGAACTGATCGTGGCTGAGGTGTTTACCGACCTGTGTTTGCAAGGGCCAGATCACGCGCATTTGCTCTGCGACGACATCAAAGCGTATTCTTCGGGACTTTTCCTGGGGTTGGTTCATTGTGCTCAGCCGCAGGCGCTCTCTTGCAATGAGGGAACTGGCCCAAACCATCGACAGGATCTCTATATGTGCGGTCTCGATGAGCTGAGCCTTCAGGTACTTTTGCTTTTTGAGCTCCAGTTTGAGTTCGCGGTAGTAGGCCTCGTGTTCCCAGCGTTCCCGGTATAGCTCGACCAATTGTAGTGCCGGATCTCTTCGGCAATCCATGAAGTTCGTCCAGAGGCGGTATGGGTCTGTGCGGGGCTGGCCTTGCCCATCGATGCTCGTCACCTCGAAGCGTATCTCCCGAACCCGGTGGGTAGCAATGATGTCGCCTGGCCGGCGACGGCTCCGCACGTCTACTTCGACGATCCACGAGCCGTCTTCGAGTTGCTCGATCTCCCGGCTGGTTTGAACTGCCGATAACTTTAACAAAAACGCTCTACAGAAGCTCTGTTCGAGCAACTGATGCAGGAACCATGCTACCCCGTAGCGGCGGTCTGCAAAAAGCATGTCCGAACCAGTGAGCTTGCTGATTAGACCCATAGACAACTCCATCTCCGACTCACCTTCAACACCAACGCTTAGAGCGACCGGGTTGTGCGGCCCGAGTTCCACCAGTGAACTCGCATAAATCTGGGGAAAGGCAACCTCGCCCGGCTCCTCTCCCATGCGGTTGCGGCTTTTGGATTTAGGAACCTTCTCCAGGATCGCATCCGTGTTGATGAGTGTAAAACACGTCCCGTCGATACCTACCATGCGGTAGTCGTGGTAATAGCCCTGGGGGTTCGTGCTGCGCTCGCCGATCGGACCGAGTAGACTCTCGCTCACCGCTTCCAATTGATTTTTCGGGATCTTTGCCAAACGACGCGATATCGTCGAGCCTTCCAGATTCTTACTGCAGGTCTTCTCCACATGTTCGGTCATCCCTCCACGGTTGAAGATCTTCTGGCGGATCGTCGAGAACAACAACGTCCCTAAACTTACCCCTGCAGGTCGGCCACGTCCTCGTGAAGAACCGCGAAAGTCCGAGAGCACCTCGTCGAACCTCGAGATGATTCCTCTTATGTCGATATAGGATAGATCCGTGTCGTGCATCCCAATCTTGCAGCACAACACTGAACGAAGGTACAGCCTTTTTTACGAAAAAATGTAAGCTCCCAAATGGGCTCTCTAATTATGCAATGGCATTAG